>MHPJ01000008.1 GCA_001822065.1 Candidatus Staskawiczbacteria bacterium RIFOXYB1_FULL_37_44
CTTTTTTGGAAACGTCCCCATTGCCCTGGTTTGTCGCCACAATCGCTTTGTGGACTGCCTCGGCAATCTTTTCCTGTTCAAAAGTAACAGTGCGCCCGTCTCTTTTTTGAACTCTTTCAACGTGATTCTCTCCGCCAGCTGGCGGATTTTTTACTTCTTTTTTTTCTTCTGACATATATTTTTTGTGGCCTGCCTGCTGGCGGGCGGGGGACAAAAAAGGGCATTACGCCCAATTAAAATTATTTTTAAATATTCTATCTCGACTAGATTACCTCATTTTACTCCGCCATAAAAACATGTCAAATATTAATTCTATACTTAACCTGTGGATAACTCTTTAAAAATTTTATAGCCATTTCCGTGTTTTAACATTCCCATATAAGAACTTACAACTTCGGGCTTTGGATTTTCTTTTATTCTATTTAACATTCTCTTTTTAGTTTTAGTTCTTAAAATTCTAAAATTAAAAAAATTAATCCAGCCCAGATAATCCATACCTGAATTTAGTGTTTTGATAAAAATCTTGTTTGGATGAATTATAAGCTTTAATTCGTTTTGCAAAAAATCTTGCATTTGAGGAATTAAATTTTCTAGATACTTTTTGTTTTCTGAAAAAATCACGAAGTCATCTGCATATCTAATATAATATTTAACTTTTAGTTTGTGTTTTAAAAATTGGTCAAGCTCGTTTAAATAAACGTTCGCAAATAATTGGCTAGTCAAATTGCCAAGAGGCAAACCGTTTGGTTTAAAACTAAAAATAATTTCGTTAAGAAGGTCTAAAATACTTTGGCGTTGGTTATCACGTGATAACCTGATGTGTTTTTCGAGAATACGCAGTAAAATTTCTTGATCCACGCTCGCGAAAAACTTTTTGATGTCGCACTTTAGAATCCAGCAGGTTCTGGTGTTGTTTTTGGAAACAATGTTTGTAAATTCCCTGAATCTGTTTATAGCTTTGTGCGTGCCTTTACTGTTTCGACACGAAAATGAGTCTGAAATAAATGATTTATTGAAAAATGGGTATAGTGTTCTGTATACGGCATGGTGTAATAATCTATCGCGGACACTGGCTTTGTGAATTGTTCTTGGTTTTGGGTCGTTAATCTTGAATTCTTGATAACCGCCATGCTTGTATAAATTATTTTTTAGGCTATAATGCAAATCAAAAATGTTATCCATAAGACGCAGTTGAAATTCTTGGACGTCGGGCTTGCTTCTTTTTCCACGAAGAAACTCTTGCCATGCCTCCAATAAATTTTCTACGCTTATGATGTCTTCAAATTTATGATTCAAAATAATTTTCATAATCAAAATATTTATTCCTCTAATCCCCCCCCCCAGACTGTTGCCGGTTTTAGAACAATCCAAAGCGGTATACAAAAAATGGTTGGATGTTCACCGCAATATTGAACGGACAGCGCGATTTGGAATTGGCGCAAAAATTGATAATCTGTTTTTAGAAATCCTTGAACTTATCAGAAAGGCTATTTATACGCCAGTTGATAAAAAAGTAATTCTACTTGAAGAAATATCGAAAAAAATTGACTCGCTGCGTTTTTTCGTCCAGCTTTTGTGGGAAACACATCTTATTCCGGATAAACAATATATATCTGTTGCAGTCGATATAGAAAATATTGGAAGAATAGTTGGCGGGTGGAAAAAGGGAATAATAAGCAAAACTTCCGCAAAAGCGGAAGAAAGAAAACAGTAGCGGGAAAGGATCTGGTTGCCATCATTCCACTCATTCGGATTCTCAACGGAGTTAGCCTCAACGTTCCAGTAACCGTAGTACGAGTTCCAGTTCGCGTTCACAGCCCAGAGCCTAAATTATGCGACACGCCATCAATGCCACTGCCCTTTGAATGCTCTGGGGGCTGTATCTTATTTGGAGCCTCAAAGCTCGCCGGCGCATCGCACCGATTCTTTTCTTTTTTTGAAATATGCATATCAACTCTTATTGAAGGCGTACCCGCAACAATTCTGTAATATGCATTCTCGGGGCGCTTCACGGAAGCCGTAGCCGCCATGTTCAGCAATCCTTAATTTTAGTCTACATTATTTTTTACAAAACAAAAAGGCTCTCTTACTTCTCTTTTCAAAGTTTCAGAGAGCCATAGATTCAAAGAATTCAAGATTCAAAATCCCAAAGGGATTAAGTTTCAAGAATCGCGGGAAAGGATCTGGTAGCCAGCAAGCCACTCAAGCGGATTCTCAACGGAGTAAGCGTCAACGAGCCAGTAACCGTAGAACGAGAGCCAGCGCGCGCGCACAGCCCAGAGCGTGTTCTTCTTGTCGCGGATGTACGCGATGTTCGCGTAACCGTTGACAAGGAGGTGGCCTTTCTGGCCATTTGACTGCTTTTTGATCAGGTTGAAGAAATAGGCCAGCGTGGTTACGCCGCGTTCCGAGCCGAGCTCCTTACGAATCGGCGCGTCCAGCGCCGACTGCTCCAACCGGTGAATCGCGAGCGTTGCATCGGTAATGTTTTCTTCCACCTTGCCGAGGAAGTGCTCTTTGAAGTTCTCGCCAGTCCAGCCGATGTTGGCTTTTTTGAGGGAAGCTTCGTTAACCACGAATCGTTTGGAGCCGGAGGCCTTAATGCCATTGGCAACCAACTTGAGAATTGACGGCACTTCGTGGCGGTGCTCGGCGATAAAGCTGTCGATAATCTCCTTGAGACCTCCGGTTTCAAGCACGCGTTGAGCCTCATCTTCCGAAAGTCCTGCTTTGTTAAAAGCAGACTCCGCAACCTCGATGAATTTGCGTCCTTTCGGGTCACGAGTGGTAACTGGACTGGACGGGGTCAATGTCTTGGACATCGGCGTCATCCTCCTTCATAAAAAAGGGTCAAACACAACTGCCACCATAGCAGTCATAGCCAGAAAACAACACTATAGATTCCCGCTTTCGCGGGAATGACACTAGTTGCGATCTTTTGGCTACGACTGCCTGTTTAGCAAGTAATTTTTTATATAAATGTGCTTTTCTGACTATATATTAATTATAGCACCTTATCTTAACCTTGTCAAGCGGATTTGGGAACAATTTTTATTTGCTACAAAACGTGCGCGTCGGTTAAAACTGTTTCGACGTGTTTTAATCTTTCATCAATCTTATCTACCTTTACTTCCAATTTTTGAACTTGTTCTTTTGTTGCCATTTTTTGTTCAATTTGCTCAAACTTTTTTTCCATATACGCCATTTGCCCGTTAAATCCATTATTTATAATTATCGCAAGTTGGTCTATTGTGATTTTTTCTCCGTTTTCTTTTTCCATATATTTTTTATTATACTTCGGTAAAAATGCGTGTCAAATTTCCGCCCCGTTTATTCATTGTATCCATTCAGTGGCTTTTTCGTCAGCTTCTTTAAAATCTTCTCTTTCAAGGGCTAATAGCAATATCTCTGCATCTTCACGCGACCATTGCTCTTCTAAATCACGCCCCTTTACGACATCCGAACATAAAGACTCAATAAACTCTATCTGATAATTATCCATAATTTCTTTTGCTCTTTTTATCGAATCATCCATCATTTTATCTAATTTCTCCGATTCTTTTTTTTCTGGTTTTGACCCGGAACGATAAACAATACGGCCATCTTTATCTTTATGCCACAATTTAAGCGCTATAAGTTGCTTGTCTCTGTTATATACCTCTTCATGTCTATTTTTATTATATACTACCTCTTGAGGGGACATATATCCCAAATTTTCTGTCCAAAGATGGCGTGAATATCTTTTTAGGCCGGCTTCCTGCTCTTCAGAAGCAATATCTCCTTCTTTAAATGGTGTCATAGTTTTTAAAAATTAATTTTAATAATTATTTTATTTTATAATATTTAAAACTTTGTAGCAATGACGGAAATTTTTATTTCGCCTTTTTTGAGAGTGTTGTCTTTTATGGCGCCAAAAATTATTTGAGCCCTTGGATCAACGTTTTTTGTAATAATTTTTGCTGCTTCCTGAATTTCGTTTAAAGTTATGTCTTGGCCCGAAGCATTAAACAAAACTCCTTTAGATCCTTTTATTGAAAAATCAAGCAAAGGAGAATTTATTGCTTTTTCTGCCGCCAAAACCGCGCGATTTTCTCCGGCTGCGCGGCCTGCGCCGAAAAGCGCGTGCCCCGAATTTTTCATAATTGACAAAACCGAAGCAAAATCAATGTTTATAATTCCCGGAGTTAAAATTAAGTCCGTAATTCCCTGAACTGCCTCCTTTAAAACTTCGTCGCACATAAAAAATGCACTTGCAACAGTTGTTTTTTCGTCAACTATTTTTAAAAGCTTATCATTGGAAATTACAAGCAGCGAATCGGTTTTTCCCTGAAAATTTTCCAAAGCCCTTTCCGCAATTTTTTTCCTTTCAGACCCCTCAAAAGAAAATGGCGTCGTTACAACTGCCACAGTTAAAATACCAAGATTTTTTGCAATCTCGGCAATTACGGGAGCAGCTCCAGATCCCGTTCCACCTCCCAAGCCGCAGGTAACAAAAACCATATCGGCTCCGGTTACAGCTTTCAATAATTCTTCTTTGCTTTCCTCTGCCGCCAATTTACCCAAATTCAAATCCATTCCTGTTCCCAGTCCTTTGGTAACTTCTTTTCCAATTAAAATTTTCTGGTTTGCCGTTGAAAAATGCAAAGCCTGCGCGTCTGTGTTTACGGCAATAAGCTCCACGCCTTTAATTTCAAACTTTACCATGCGGGAAACCGTATTGGATCCCGACCCTCCAACCCCGACTACTTTAATTTGCGGACTCATAAAATTTATTTTTGTTTTACTCTACCTTTTTTGCATTTTCTTTTCAACTCTTGACAACGGCTCTTGATTTGCTATACTTAATTTGGGTTATCAGTTCTTGGAATTTCATTCGAAAGAATCCGTAAAAAACAATCTCAATTTTGGGGTTGTTTTTTGTTGTTTCTTTTTTTTGGTATAATTAATTTGCGGAGCAGGTGGAGGGTATTGTTGCACGGTTGCAACCCTGAACTGATAATCCATGGATTCTTTAATTAGAATGAAGTTCGACTCTTCTGCCCTCCGCGCAAAAAATCTGTCAGATATCCTGATGGATTTTTTGTTGCATTTCGCTTGTCGGTTGCAAAATCCAAGCTACATTACCCGCAAACCTTGACTTTTCGTTATTATATTGTTAATATATTTTATCGTGCGGGTCATCGTTATGAAGTTCTGGGGCGGCGATAATAAAAAGTAGGCAGTGAGAAACTGCCCACTTCAATCAATCTAGTCCCTGCGATGCAATTTCGCGGGGCTTTTTTTATTTCAAAAATAATTTACAAATACGCCAAACCGTAGCGATCGCTGAATATGGCGTATTTAATGCGATGATTTTGTTTCGTAGGTAATCTTGTGGCAACTATGCAATAGTATGACTTTGTGGATACGATCGTAGTCACAAAGTCAGAGATTTTTACAACAAAAAATGGAGTTAGAGACTCCGTTGTTATGCTGAATTCCCGCTTTCGAGGGAATGACAAAAATATAAATAACAAAAATTTTTAAGGAATGAAGAGCTTAAACATTTTTTTAACTTTTGATCCCCATCCCTTAGTAACTCTCAGTATACCTTCTTCTTCGCCAAAATCAACTCCCCCCAAGGCCAAGCCCGCAACAGTAGCCAAACCCGGATCTTCCTCCAAGCCCGCAATTTGTTTTGAAATGCCAATTTCGCACGCCAATTTTAAAGTTTGTTTTGTAAGCTCTTTTATTTTTGGAATTTTTGCTCCGCCTCCTGTCAAAACAATTCCGCCGGGCAGTTGTTCTTGCTTGCCGATTTTTTTTAATTCTTTTTGCACCAAATCTAAAATTTCAGAAACTCTGGGCTCAATAATGTCAATTAAATCTTTTTTTGTAAAATCAAGCGAATCGGACTTGTCAAAAATTTCTATTTTTTTCTTTGATTGTTCCGGTCCGATTTTCCCGAACATGCAAGTTCCGTGCTGTTTTTTTATGCTTTCTGCAATTGCCACATCTGTTTTTAGGCCAATGGCAATATCGTTTGTAATGTTTGCAGATCCAATTGGAAAAATGGCAAGGTGTATCAGCTCGCCTTCTTCAAAAACGCACAAAGAAGTTGTGGAAGCTCCAATGTCAATTAAAGCAACGCCAAGTTCTTTTTGCTGGCCGGTCAAAACTGCGTTTGCGGCTGCCAAAGGAGAGGGGACAACATCATTAATTTGTATTTTTGAATTTAACACAGCTTGCGTTAAATTTGTAAAATATGGCGCAAAATAGCAAAGCAAAAGCACTTTTGCTTCAAGCCTGATACCGGTTAAGCCTTCCGGTGATTTTATGCCTTTTTGGTCGTCAATTATAAATTCCTTTGGAAAAACATCCAGCACTTCTTCATTGTGCGGGATGTTTATTGCTTTGGTTGCTTGTAAAACTCTTTCAACGTCTTCTCTGGAAATTCTTTGGTCGGCTCTTGAAACAGAAATTATTCCATCTGAAGGCGTAACATATAAATGGCTTCCGCCAATGTTTACAAAAACCGAATTAATTCTTCTATTGCAATCTTTTTCAACTCCAGACATTATCATTTGCACATTTTTTGCAGTGTCTTCAACATTCACAACAGCTCCTTTTCTCAATCCAAAAGAAGGAATTTGCGCGTAAGATAAAACTTCCCAGTCTTTCTGTCTTTTATGCGCAACCAGCGCCTTAATTGTGTGCGTTCCAATGTCTAAACCTGTAACAATATTACCTTTCATTTAAAATTTGCGCCGTTGTCATCCCCGTGCAAACGGGGATCCAGAGTATTTCACAAATTTACTGGATTCCCGCTTTCGCGGGAATGACACTATAATTTATATTTTTAGAAAATATTTTTCTTCTTTTGCCTCCATTTCTTCTGCTTCTTTTTTGCTTTTTTCATGGTCATATCCGCACAAATGCAAAACGCCGTGTATAAAAACTCTTAAAATTTCTTCTTCTTTTTCTTTTACAACTTCCGGGCAAATTACTATTTCGCCCAGATACGAGTTTGCAGTTGGTAGTTTGTAGTTGGCAGACAAGTCAAAAGACAGGACATCGGTAGATTTATCAATTTTGCGATACTTTTTATTTAATTTTTTTATCTCTTTCTTGCCTACAAAAACCAAAGAAATGTTTTCTGTTTCTCTATTTTCGCCTATTAATACTTTTTTTGCAACTGTGGATAAAATCTTTTTATCCACAATAAAATTCGTGAGGTTATTTATCTCTAACATTTCTCTATATTACCACTTCTTGAGAAATAAAGAAATAATTTTATTTAGCATATTTTTAAAATAATCTAAAAAACCGGATTTTTCCGATAATGCGGCGGGCCCCGCTGCCTTGATATTTTTTAAAGAAACTGTCTTATTTTCCGCAACAACGGGCTGTATGTCCGGTATTTCTGTCTTTACTGTTTGCTTAGAGATTGCAACCCTTCTCGGAGCAGAAGGCAACGTTACAGTTTGGACTGCAACTGGTTTGGGCAAGGGCGCAATTTGTGCTGGCAAAGGTTTAACAACTGGAGGGATATAAAATCCTCCGCCTCCGCCTCCGCTTGAACTGGCCGGCGCGCGAGGCATAGGATGTGAAATTTCTGGTTCTGGTTCTGGTTCTGGGTCGGGCGGAGGAGGTGGAGGCGCAACAACGTCTGCTTCAAACCCGGCGGCCACAGAAATGTCTGCGGTTATGTTTGTGTCAGTTCGCAGGTTTGTTGTTGAACCGTCGCTCCAACTTGTGAAATGATAATTGGCATTTGGCACAGCAATGACTTCTGATCCGCTTGAACCGTGATCCACTGTTTGCGGAGTGGAGCCGGTAATAGAGCCATTTACGCCGGCAGTGTAGGTTAAGGTGTGGGTTATCAAATTAACACTGCCCCTAAAAACCAAATCGTCTCCAACCAGCCTACCAATTGCAAAAGTTCCGCCAGATCCCAAAGCCCCAAAAGCATACAATCTAAAAGTAATCGTGGTTCCCGATGCCACATTTTGTAAATTTGTCACGCCAGACAAATCAATTTGCGGCATTGCCAAACCATTGTCAGAACTAACAACAGATCCCTGCGCGCCAACATCAATTCCCGGAGTAGCAAAATTGTCAAGGCTATATTGCCACTGATACTCATCCGGGCCGGCAGAACTTCTTCTAATATTAACATCTATAGAACTTAGCGATACTTTGTAATTAGTTTTTGCGCTAATCACCACTTGATAATAATCATCATTGCTTATGGCGTCAGCCTTAGTTCCCCCAGGAGTAAAAAATTTAGATGAAAAACTGTTTGCCAGCGCCCATGGAGAAATTCCCGATCCTCTGGACAAAACTGCTGTGTTTAAATTTGCATCATTTGTTGTTGCGTTAAAAGTAACTTCATTTTCGATCAATCCATTTGGTTCAAACGCAACAAGAGTTGCTGGCCCGGGGTCGGGCGGAGGAGGTGGAGGCGGTTCCTCCGGCTGTAAGCCGTCCGGCAAGATTGTTTCGGGCTGGCTGGTGGTATTTTGCTGCACAACAAGGCTTGTGTCATGCCCGGCCAAATTAATTTGCCCGGTCAATTCCGGAGTAACAGGCACATCACTAAAAACTTCTGCTTCAGCAACTTCGTTGTTAATAATATTTTCGCTTTTTATTGTAAAAGTTCCATTGCCTGTTCCGGTTAAATTTATTGTGTAAGTTTGGCTGTTGTCGGTTGGCAAATACAAAAACTTATGTTCGCCCCAAATTTCAAAATCCGCATTTGGAATTTCGTTTATTACGCTGCCATCATCTGCCAAACCCAATTTATTTTCGTTTTGGTCTGTAACAAAAATATTTACAGGAGAAAAAATGGAAATTGCTTTTCCATTTAGCTGGCACTGGCTTATATCTTTTGTAACCAAATCTGCATTTATGTCATGATAATAATCTTGATCTAAAATGTTTGCAATTTGCTGTTTAATTCCGTCTTGGCTCGGCATTTTTCCATGATCTGCGACCAAAGCATAATATTTGTTATTTTCATCGATTGGCAAGCTTCCGGCGCTTTCTAAAGGAACAGTTCCGTCGCCGCGAATACTTTTTAAAGCGCTATAACTAACAAGCGTCTGTCCAAAAACATTTTTAAAATTTTCTTGGGTAATTCCGCCAAGAGTCCTTGTTTTACATCCGTTTATGGAATAAAGATCAATTCCAGCCCAACGCAAATCATATTTGTCAAAACTTAAAGTATGCAAATTTTCCGCCCCATTTTCCGCAGCGGCATTTAGGTTATTTCCTGAAATCAAAAAATCTTTTGACTCATGGTAACTCAAATCTTTTTCTTCATGTGTCGACTGGACAACATCTTCATTGATTATTTTAATAAAACTGCCTTTTTCATCAAAATATTGCTGGTCTGGAAGCAAATCATAAGCAGCGGGCATATTTTTGGCGATTTTTTTCATTTCAAAATCTGATAATCCTAAAACTCCAAAATTATCTCCTTGCAGTAAAACTTTTATTGCTTTTGGCGCTCCAAGGTTTGGCACGCCCAACATCACTGCTTTTCTTATGGCGGAATCACTATAACCGACTGGATAATCTATTACATATTTTTTGAAAATCAGCCCGCCCAGACTGTGCGCAACAACATCAATTTTAAATTCGCCGGTTTGGTTTATGATATCTTGGATTTTTTGATTCAATAAATCCACGTTAGTTAAGCCGTCTGCATATTTCCCGCTCGCTCCATACCGCCAATCATACGGAAACAAAAACAAACTTTCGTTTTCCAAATACCCATGGCTTTTAAATTCATCTACTAACCCGTCTGTGTAATCAAAACTCACTAATCCGAGAGCAGTTTCTAATTTTTTAATAACATTAGTATTATTAACACTCGTGTCACCTGGTGTTAAATCATTGTTAAACGCCAACGGATCCATAAAATTATCAGAATTAAAAGGGTTTGTCATTCTATCAATGTCCGCCCACAATAATTCATCGCCTTTTTTCATTTCTGTCCCGAGCAGTCCAGGAATAATTAAAACCGGCACCTTTACAGCAGTATTTTGAAAAGAACATTCAATGTTTGCTCCCGGTTCAACAAAAAAAGCGGCGCTGTTTGACGAATAGCCAAAAAAATCTGCGCTGGCACTATTTGAGCAAAAAGCGCCTGTAAACTGCGCTCCGGGAATTTTACGTTCTGTAATAAGATAAATTGGGCAAATTGGATCAGGAATATTAAAAGAATACTGGAAAAAGGAATTAGACCATACGTCCATGCTTGTTGAGCCGCACAGAATTCCATTAACGTCAAAACCTTGCAAGTCAAAATGGAAAAGCTCGGACTTTCCATTATCAATGTTTACAGAGATAGACAAACTCGCTTGACCAAGTGTTATTTCTTGCGCGCCAGAAACAAAAGGCATAAAAAGCGCCATTAAAATGAAAAATATAACAATCTTAATTTTCATAAAATAATGATTAGAAAAGGTTAATTCGGCTCACCGCATATGATAAATACAAACTTATTACTAGTGCAAAAAATATAATCACCAGTATTGCATCTAAGATATATTTTAACACTACATTAATTTTTTTAACTTTTTTGTTTAACAAATAAAAAATTCCTGAAATACCAATAATTTCCACAATTATCACCAGAAAAGCTATGCCTGGTTTATCTGTAAAATATTGAACGCTTTTATAAATTGGAATAAAAGAAATTTTTAATATTTTAACAATATCCCCCCACAATATCTCTGGCACGGCGAACATTGCTATAAAAATCCACATCCAAATTTTTTGTGTTTTTGTCATATGATTTATTCCGTTTTAATTTTATTTTTATATTATAACAAAAAATCGCCTGCAAGGCGACTTTTGCTCCAAATGTTTTTTATTCTTCGGCTGCCTCCTCAAGGTCTTTAATTATTATTTTTTTCATTTTCAGCATTGCCTGCATAACTTTGTCTGCTTTTTCTTTGTCTTTATTGTTAAGCAATCTTGGCAAATCTTTTGGAATAACCTGCCACGAAAAACCAAATTTATCCTGTAGCCACCCGCACTGCTGGCTTTTTGGATCGCCTCCTGCTGAAAGTTTTTCCCAATAATAGTCAACCTCTTTTTGGGTTTTGCATTCAATGTAAAAAGATACGGCTCCCGTTGGCTTAAAAAACGGCCCGCCGTCTAAAGCCATAAATTCCCGGCCTTCCAACTCAAACACGGCAGTCAAAATTTTTCCTTCCATTCCTTCCATCGGCCCGGTCAAGTGGCCTTCAGAATAGCGTTTTATGCTTTTTATTTTTGACTTTTTAAATATGGAAACGTAAAATTTTATAGCCTCTTCTGCATTTTTATCAAACCACAAAAATGGAGTAATCTTTTGCATACTCTTAGTATGACTAAGCCTGATTAAAAACTGATTACTTCTTTATGGTGTTAAACAAAAAAGCAAACAGCCAAACGGCCAAAAGCGCAACTACATTCCAAATGATTAGCCCGGAAACAAAATATCCAAAGCCAAAATAATTAGACACAATTCCAGCGTCTGTGTGCATTGCATATCGCATTGTCATTATTCTTATCGGCGGATAAATGGCTACGCCAACATAGCAAATTGTATAAACAATGCTTGTCCATGCAGAAGTTACTTTTAAAAGATGATTAATATTTGTCATAATATTTATTTTTTAATTAACTCGACCTTTGTTTAGTATTTATCCTATTAAAATTTTATTCCAGAGGACATCATCTTTTGCGCCAAAGTTTTCTGGATTTTTTCCCGGGCTTCATTTAAACACTGTTTTAAAATATTTTGTTGCTCGTCCAAACCAAGATTTGCAGATAATTTTATTTCCTCCACCTCAAAATTTCCGTTTATGGTTACAACCACTCCCCTTTTTTCAACAGTCACTTTTTCTTGCTTAAAAGTTTCCTGCATCTTTTTTAACTCTTGCAGCTTCTTTATATTTTCAAACATTTTTTAAAATTTTAATTATATTCTTCGATGTTTATTTTCTTTCACAATTTTTTCCATAGGACAGAGCCCTCCCAAACATTTATGCGGAAAATAATTCCAAGCATCATTTACAATCTCAAGAATATTATCAAGTTCACTGGCATCTCCTCCTCTGTCAAAAATTGAAACAACTTGCATTAAACAATCGTCATCTTGCTCATTATAAATTATTTTCTTTATATAATTTAAATCAAACTTACTTTTTCGCTCGTCCAGCATTTCTTGCAATTCTTCTTCAATTTCTTTTCGTCTTTTGATAAATTCTTTTAATTTTTGCTTATCGCTTTTATTCTCAAGGGTTAATGCTTCTTGTTGTTTGTCTGTAACAATTGAAGCAGAAACGCCATTAAAACGCGACTCTTTTTGCATTTCTTCTGCCTCGTCGCGGGTAAGAGCTTTTCTGTTGGAATATTGTTCTAAAAGAGAAAGCCTGAATGCCCTCTGCATATTTGGATTTGATTTTTCTTTTCTCATTTTTTCCAATTGTTTTTCAGAAACTTTTGAAAACTGCTTTTGCATTTCTTTTGCTATTTTCAAATTCTGCAAAATAAAAGGATCTTTCGGCGATAGCGCAATTGCTCGATTTAACCAGTCCATTCCTTCCTTAAAATCAAAATAATTAAAATAACTCATCGCTAAATCTGCGTAGGCAAAATAATTCATTAAATCCAAACTTATAGCTTCCCTTAAATCTTTTCTTCCTTCCTCAATTTCATCCAGCATGATTTTTGACCAACCCAAAGCTCTTAAGTTTTCGGCATTGCGCGGTAAAAGTTCATTTGCCTTTAAAAACGCCTCTTTTGCCAAAAATAATCTGGCGCTTTTTATTCTGGCAGTTCCCAAAAGATAATAATAAAACGGATCATTTGGCGATTCCTTTATGGCTTCCTTAATTAAAGCCACCGCCTGTCCGGCTTTCCCTTCTTTTATTAATTTATCTGCTTTTTCAATTTTTTCCAGACTCATTTTTTATTTCACAATAATTTTTACCTTTATTTTTTCCAAACAATGTGGCCATTTATATTATGTTCTTCGTATGTTTCCAAAATATCTTTACAAAATTCAATCATTTCCCCATTATTCTCCTTCTTAGCCATTTCATACATATTAATAAACATTTTTTGCCCGAGGTGGTCTGTTTTAAATTTTTTTTCAAAAAATTACAACGGCTACATAAAACTTGCCCATTTTCTACTGTCGCCAAACCGCCCCAATCCTTAGGAATAATATGATCGACATGTAATTCCGCGCCTTCTTTTTTCCCCATTCCGCATTGGGCACATTTATAGCCATCTCTTTCCAATATTGCTTTTTTTTGCACAGGAGTAAAATCATATAGTTCTTTTTGTTGGACTTTCTTTGGATCATATCTATAAATCCCTTTTGCCACTTTTATTAAGAAACCGCTTTGAGATAACTGCCGTATTGCACGATCTGGATCACGAAAAACCTTTCCAGTTCTTTCCTTATATGTCGCAAAAACCCAATCAACTACCTCGGGATGTTTTATATCCCTGTTTGGATTCTCTTTAAAGAATTCTATGAGTAGATCTTTTTGAATACAATTATTTTTATATTCCATATCATTTTAATTATTATTAATTCAATTTTGCTTCTTGCTGTAAGCGTCTTATAGCTATATCACAATAATCCTTATCAATGTCCACTCCGATTCCCTTTCTGTTATGTAAATGTGACGCAATAAGTGTTGAACCACTCCCTAAAAATGGATCAAGAACAATGTCGTCAATAAAACTAAACAATTTTATACATCGCCTCGGTAATTCAATCGGAAAAGCCGCTGGATGGCCACCTGCACCCTTTTTACTCTGACCATTAAATGTCCAAATACCATTTGTCCAATCCATAAATTCTTGTTTTGTAATATCGTTTTTTCTGCTTCCACCCGTTTTTTTCCAGCTATCTTTATATAAAACTAATATTAACTCTACCGGGGCAATTACATAAGGAGCTGAAGCGGACATAAATGACCCCCAGGCGGTGCGCCGAGATATGTTTCCCTCATTCCAAATTATAGTTGAGTGATATTTCCAGCCAATATCTTTTGCAATTTTCGTAATATCCGCACCAACAGATTTTTGTCCACCTTTATTTTTATCAAGTGGTATGTTTAACAAAAATCTTCCTTCGCTTTTTGCCAAATCAAAACATTTTTTTATCCACTTATGAGTAAATTCCAAATAATCTTCGTAAGTTAAATTGTCAGCATGGGAGTTATAGTGAATATCAACATTATACGGAGGAGAAGTAATAATTAAATCAACATAATTATTTGGTATTGAATTAATTTTTAGTATATCGTCTTTATATATCACAATTTTATCTCCCCGGAAATAGGCTTTTTCTATTTTATTTTTTTCCATCACTACCTTATTTAATTTTTGACTAACTATTGGCGACATTTTATTTATCATAAACTAATCATATAATTTTAGCATAAACTAGTCAAAACAAAAACTGGACGCATCAAATCATCTAAAATGACACCATAGCAACACTGGTTAAATCATATAAAAAGACACCGAAATTCGTGGTAGTTTTAAAGATA
>MHPJ01000009.1:0-38629 GCA_001822065.1 Candidatus Staskawiczbacteria bacterium RIFOXYB1_FULL_37_44
AAATACAATACGACATACAAACTTGGCTAATCCAACGCGTGTTTGGATTGTTCAAATTTATGCATCAAAGTTGCATTTCGTAATTCAAAGAAATTTTGTTCCTGCTCGAAGGCCGTGTCGAGCGCGCGCACTGAGCATCTTTGGAAGGATGCGGTAGAGGCGTTGCGCTCCACGGCTTTTTTATTTGCAAAATAATGATAAGATAAAAAAATGAAATATCCTAATTTTAATGAGGAAAAAAAATTGTGGCGCAAAGGATATAAATGTGTTGCGGGCATAGACGAAGCGGGAAGAGGACCGCTGGCGGGACCGGTTGTGGCGGGCGCAGTAAACTTTATGCCTGGTGTCATTGCGAGGAGCGAAGCGACGAAGCAATCTATGGTATGTACAAAAAACTCTGGATTGCCACGCCCCGCTTTGGCGGGGCTCGCAATGACGGGTATAAAAGACTCTAAAAAGTTGACAGAAAAACAAAGAGAAGAAATTTACGAAGTTTTAATAAAACATCCAGAGGTTAAATGGGGGATTGGCATAGTTTCAGAAAAAGTTATAGACAAAATAAATATTTTACAGGCCACAAAACTGGCAATGCAAAAAGCTCTTATTGATTTGGAATTGTCATTCCCGCGAAAGCGGGAATCTATAGTATTAGCCGAAGAATCCTGGATTCTCAATCAAGTTGGGAATGACGTCGCGAAAATTGATTTTGTTCTGATAGACGGGAATTTTAAATTAGATTTAAAGGAAGCCGCCTTCGTCAAAGGCTATGGCGCGCCAAAGCAAAAAAGCATTATAAAGGGCGACCAAAAAGTTTTTTCAATTGCCGCAGCTTCCATTATAGCCAAAGTTACGAGAGACAGAATAATGCAAAAAATGCATAAAAAATATCCGCAATATAATTTTGTAAAACATAAGGGCTATGGCACAAAGGCTCATTTTGAAAGCTTGGAAAAATTCGGACCTTGTAAAATTCATAGAAAGACATTTTGGCCGGCTTGCGTTTGTTTACAAAAAAAGTTAAAATAAATAAATAAAATTAATTAAAAAAATATGGACAAAAAATTTTCGGCTTTAATAATAGTTTCGGCATTCGCATTTTTAGTTGTTGGTTTGGGCGTTGGCGTGGTATATCAAAAGCAAGCAGATGCCTCACAGGTTGAAAAAAGTCCGAAAACAAAAGCAATAAATATTTTATCTTCAAAAATAATTCCCTCAATAACTGCTTTTGGAGAAGTTACAAAAATTGACGGCAAAAATATTACTTTGAGTTTTGGGGGAGATAATCTTACCGTAAAAATTAACGATGATGCCCAAATTTATTTTCCCGCCCGAGACACTAAAGACGAAAACGGCAAGCCGATAACCGCCCCCCAGAAAATAGTTAAATTTTCCGATATAAAAATAGGAGATGATGCCAGTATTAATGTTAAGTTGCTTCCTGACGGCAAAATGGAAGGCCAGTTGGTGGTAGTATTGCAAAAGAATAAATAATCTGGTATACTTCATTATAATTTAAAATTTTAAATTTCAAATTTGAAATTACAAGGATATGGCAGTACCAAGACACAAGCATACAAGAGCAAAAGTTGGCAAGACAAGAATGCATAAGCACATAAACCGTGTGCTTTTAAATGTCTGTCCAAAATGCAAAAAACCTGTTTTATCGCATACAGTTTGTTTGAATTGCGGATATTATAAGGGATCTGAAGTTATCAATGTTTTATCAAAACTTACAAAAAAAGAAAGGAAAATTAAAGAGAAAGAAATAACGCAAGCAGAAAAGAAATAAAATCCGAAGCACGAAATCCGAAATCCGAAACAAATCAGAATTTTCAAAATAAAAAAATTCAAAACCTGTTTCGAATTTCGAAATTTGAATTTCGAGTTTCAGCCATTTATGGCATATAGGCACCTTTCAAGAAGCATAGTGATGCAAAGTTTATACGAATGGGATTTTTATGGAAAGCAAACCGATGCTTTGCAAAAAATTGTTCAAAGAAACATTGATGATTTTGGTCCTGGATTGGAAGATTTGGATTTTATTTGGGAATTGACCGGCGGGGTAACAAAGCATTTGGCTGACATTGATAAAATAATTGAAAAAGCAGCTCCTGAATGGCCGATGGCGCAAATCGCAATAATTGACAGGAATGTTTTAAGAATAGGGCTTTACGAACTTTTATTCGCCAATAAAGAAGAAGTTCCACCTAAGGTTGCCATAAATGAAGCAATCGAGTTGGCAAAAACCTTTTCTGGCCGGACTTCTGGTAAATTTGTCAATGGAGTTTTGGGCACAGTTTACAAGCAAATCGAAGAGAAATAGGGAAGAAATAAAAATATTTTTTCGTTCGGGTTGGCCGTGGGCAGGCGCGCGAAAAAATATTTTTATTTCTTCCGAGAATATGGATTTTACAATATTTGAAAAAAAATTAGGATTGAATTTTAAAAATAAGGACTTGCTGACGCAGGCATTTACGCACAGATCTTATTTGAATGAGAATCCGAGTTTCAGTTTAGATCATAATGAAAGGCTAGAATTTTTAGGAGACGCTGTAATAGAATTAATTGTAACCGAACATTTATATAAAGAATATCCTGAAAAAGCCGAAGGCGAACTTACCAATTGGAGGGCGGCGCTGGTTAACGCCAAAATGATGACGAGCGTGGCTGAAGAACTTGGATTTAATGATTTTCTTTTGCTGTCGCGCGGAGAAGCTAAAGAGGGCGGAAAAGCAAGAGCATATATTTTAGCAAACACTTTTGAGGCTTTGCTGGGAGCGCTTTATTTGGATTCGGGATACAAGCCATGCGATGAATTTGTTAAAAAATATTTGCTGAAAAACTTGCCGGATATTATAAGAGACGGATCTTATAAGGATTCAAAATCAAAATTACAAGAAAAGGCGCAGGAAAAAGTTTCAATAACGCCGAATTATAAAGTTTTAAAAGAATCCGGTCCTGACCACGAAAAAAAATTCATAGTTGGAGTTTTTCTTAGTTCGGAATTGGTGGCAGAAGGCGAAGGGTTATCAAAACAAGAAGCCGAAGAAGCCGCCGCCCAACTGGCACTTGAAGTAAAACACTGGAATAAATAATTTTAAATAACAAATTTTAAATTTTAAATCAAATCTAAATTAATAAATTTTAAAACATTTTAACATTAGAGCATTTATTTAAAATTTATAATTTAAAATTGAAAATTAGAAAATATGCTCACAATCAGACTTACAAGAAAAGGAAAAAAGAACCAGCCATTTTTCAGAGTGGTTTTGGTGGACAAAAGAAGATCGTCAACCGGCGGAAGGGCTGTTGAGGATTTGGGTTATGTTGATCCTTTGAAAAAGAGGAAAAGTTTTAAAAAAGAAAGGATTTTATATTGGATTTCAAAAGGAGCCAAACCAAGCGCGACAATTCATAATTTATTGATTTCAGAGAAAATTGTTGACGAGAAAAAAGTTAAAATTTTTAATATCAGCAAGAAAAAGCAAACAGAAATATCGAAAGCGAAAACAGATGCCGCCGCCGTCATTGCGAGCGAAACAAAGAAATCTCAACCCTCAATGGAAGAGGCTAAACCCGAAATACCAGCCGAAACCCCGCCAGCAGGAGAGAAAAAACAAATATAAAAATTTAAACAATCTTAAAATACTCTCATACTCCCGTAAATAGGAGTATTTTATTGTGCGACAGGTGCAAGCTATTGACACGTATGCTGGTAGTATGGTATACTAAATATATAGGGTAAAAAAGTTTCCCCCTTTTTTTTCGGAGTTCGTGAATTGTTTTCGCGAACTGCGAGAAGGAGCACCTTTTAAGGATGAGGGGGATTGCCATGAGAAAGGAAATGTTGGCAGTTTATCGGCTAGCTCTTGTTAAGAAATTACAGGCTCTGATAGGAGCTCAAATTTCGGACAGGGCAATTTTGGGGGCAGATGACGGACGTTTAGGCAATGCCGATTTGCCGGCTATGGCTCTGCACGCTGCTGAGACGGAAGTTTCTGCGGTGCTTGTTACGGAGCGGGGCAATGAACTTCGTCACGTGAAAGCCGCGCTTGAACGCGTAGGAGATGGAACCTTTGGGTTTTGCGAGATGTGTAGTATGCCGATCCCGCAGGTACGGCTAAAGGTTGTGCCTCACGCTACCCGATGCGTGGCATGTCAGCGCGAAGCGGAACGAAGACTCTGTATTTTTCAGAGAGAGCCCGACACGCTCCTGAATTTGCAGGACCCTGATTTCGCCGAAATCGATTTTACGGGTCTCGAGAGTTGTACGCGTTTTTAGTGCTGGCATTGTCGCAACAACGCCAGCGCAAAGGCCTACCGGGAAGAGGCATAATGTCTTCCCCTCTCTTTTTCAAATCATTATCTATAAATAACAAAGAATAACCGAATATCAGATTTGTTCTGAATTTCCAGAAGTCATAAATTTCTTTGTCCTGAGTTTTTTCGAAGGATTTAGTGGTTTGAAAAAGTGAGTTAAAAAATAAAATATTGACAAGATATATTAAAAAAGTATAATAAGAATATAAAGGTCGCAGAATGAATAATTGAATAAAGAAAATATGGCAACAGATAATGATAAAGAATTTCTTGAGTACATTGTCAAGGAATTAGTTGACCACCCAAAAGACGTCAAAGTTGAAAGAAAAGTTGACGAAATGGGAGTATTGCTTTCATTGAAAGTAAACCCGGAAGATATGGGCCAAATCATTGGAAGAGAAGGATCAACTGCCAAGGCAATCAGGAATTTGGTCCGGATTGTTGGACTAAAGAACCACGCCAGGGTAAACCTCAAAATTGAGGAACCAGAAGGCGGACGCGCTCCAAGAGCTGAGAGAAAAGCATCTCCGGACGACATCGAAAACATTTCTCTGTAATATTAACGGGTCGAATGACTCGTTTACAGAAAAACAAAAAAGTGCTATTATAACTTAGCGCTTTTTTGTTTATTATCGTCATTGCGAGGAGCCCGCAGGTCGAAGATCCTGTAAGGGCGACGTGGCAATCTATAACTCCGGATTGCTTCGTCGCTTCGTTCCTCGCAATGACAACGGAGAATGCTTAGATTCGATATAATTACAATTTTTCCGGAAATGTTTAAGTCCTATTTGGGCGAGAGTTTGATTGCGCGGGCGCAGGAAAAAAAGTTTATAAAAATAAATGTGCATAATTTACGCAGGTGGACAAATGACAACCATAAAACAGTTGACGACAGGCCGTATGGAGGCGGCTTAGGCATGGTGTTAAAAGTGGAGCCAATATACAAAGCCGTTAACGCGATTAGATTGAATAAACCAGCTATACATAAAATTTACGATCGTGAAAATCTTGTAGGGCTGAATAGTTTTAAAAAAAAGAAAAAATCGAAAGTTATTTTGTTTACGCCAAGAGGAAAAAAGTTTGACCAAAAATTAGCGTATAAACTTAGTAAATTAGATCAAATAATTTTTATTTGCGGACGGTACGAAGGCGTTGATGAACGTGTTGCGCAAAAGATTGCGGATATGGAAATTTCAATTGGCGACTATGATTTAATGGGAGGCGAATTACCTGCGATGGTGGCAATAGAAACAATTTCCAGGTTGGTTCCGGGAGTTTTAGGAAAACCGCAATTGCTAAAAGAAAGAATTTCAAAAACCGGAGGATTTTTAGAATACGCGCAATATACTCGGCCCGAGGTTTTTTCACCACATTGTTTAACCCCTCGGGTTAAACAATGTGAGTGGCGCGTGCCGAAAGTTTTGCTTTCCGGAAAGCAAAAAGAAATTAATGAATGGAAAAACGCGCACGGTAAAGTAATTGAATAATGGGATATTTTATGTTATAAATTTATTATGGGCGTGTGGCTGAGCAGCAAAGGCAACAGACTGTAAATCTGTCGGGGTTTCCCCTTCGTAGGTGCAAGTCCTACCGCGCCCACCAGTTTGATAGACGCAGTATTTTACAGAAAGAGGTTGAACATAAAATAATAATGGCTTATAATAAAATAAAGTCATTGTTATGAATAATTTAACGGAGGAAAAACTTAGAAGATTCTATATAAAGGATAAAAAATCGGTGGCGGATATTGCTAAACTGTTTAACCGTTCTGAACACGGGATAGATTATTGGATAAAAAAATATAATATTCCCAAGAGAACGATAAGTGAAGCGATATACATAAAATGTAATCCGGGCGGAGATCCGTTCAAAGTAAAGAAAGTGCTTGGCAAAAGGGACGTAGAACTCAAAAATCTCGGGTTGGGGATATATTGGGGAGAGGGCGATAAGAGTCCGAATAATACATCAGTCAGGCTTAGCAATACAGACCCCTTTTTATTAAAAAAATTTAGAGAATTTTTAAGGAAAATATATAAGGTAGAGGAAAAGAAAATACAATACGGTTTAATATTATTCAATGATTCCAAGGAGAGCGATGCGGTTGCTTTCTGGGAAAAACATCTAGGAATTGAAAGAAATCAGTTGGGTAAAATAACTGTTATACCACCCCAAGGAAAGGGTACCTACAAAAGAAAAAGTAAACACGGTGTATTAATAATCATATTCACTAATAAAAAATTAAAAGAAATAATCTTAGAGGAAATAAACAATTTTAAAAAATAACGCCGATGTAGCTCAGTGGTAGAGCACTCCCTTGGTAAATCGCAAATTTTGCCCATTACGTGAGTAATCGCATAATGAATCCCGAATTACGGTTAATAGCCTATATTCATTGGGCCAAGACCGTAGCGCCGAAAGGCGCTCGAACGACTGACAAGGGGAACTTGTTTTTTAATAAATAAGTTTAATATACAGTCTAGCCCTTTTTGTAAAAAGAGGTGTAAGCGAAGGGAAAGGTCGCCAGTCCAATTCTGGCCATCGGCTCACTTAATATAATTTAAAATTAAAAAGTATGGCAACAAAAAAACCGTTCACAAAATTGGCATGCACTGTTTGTAAAACAACAAATTATTTTACAAAGAAAACAAAAGCATCAGCCGAAAAAAAACTCGAGCTGAAAAAGTTTTGTTCAACCTGCAAAAAAACTACTCTGCACAAAGAGAGCAAAAGGTAAATAGAAGATTTACTGGAACGGGTCTGGATAAGTTTTTTGAGAAAAATTTGAAAGTTTTTGGTCTCTATCCTGCCATTGGGATAAAATTTTCTGGTAAGCATCTTCCTTGAATTTAAAGGTGGCTTTGCTTGCGCTGTTTTTTTCTCTTTCGGCAGAATATATATATTTATAAAACATATATCCGCCAATTAACATATCTACTAAAATTAGAATTATAATAACGGAAAATGCATGTCTTCCTATAAGCCAAAGTATTCTTTTTAAACTCGCTAATTTTTCTTTTGCTCGCGCAAGAGTTTTTTTATAGTCTAAATTTAAATTTGTTTTCATAGCCATTATTTCGCCAAAGCTTTAATTGATATGCTGGATTTTACCCCAGTTAAAGCAGCTTGTTTTTCTGCATTGGCAACACCTTTGTTGCTGCCGATATTTATGTTTTGTATTTGAATTAAATATGGCCCGGATTCAAGTTTTCCTATAAATTTTAGCGTGCCAGAAAAACTTCCTGAAGAAGAAAATTGGAAATTTTCGTATAATACAGATGATTCTTTGGAAAGAGTCGGGGCTGAAATTTTCAGATCAACTCCCAATTCGGAAGCGATTTTTTCCAAATACTCAATAAAGCCGACAGGGTTTTGCGAATCAACAAACAAGCCATCTATTTTATCTAAGTTTTGCCGGTAATCCGCATATTTTTCTTTAAAGCTTTTTACCTCGTTAAACTGGCCTTCCAGAAAAAGCCGGCTGTCTTTTTGCATTATTAATTCATTGGATTTTTGAGAAATTTCTTGTGAAAGGGGATATATTACAAACATCGCTAAAAATACAGCCGCCAGGAAAAACGCAGATGTTATGATGTAAATTGTTTTCTTAGTTTCCATTTTTATTTTTCCGGATTAAATTGTAATGTAAGGCTGAAGTTATTGTTAACAGGATTTATCCAGCTGCTTGCCGCAAAAGAAACATTTTTTATTGAAGGATGGCTTTCTAAGTTTTTTTGGAAGGAAATGAGATTTTCTCTGGTATTGCTTGTTCCTGAAATACTTACGCTGTTTTTAGCATCTATAGAAATGCTCGTAAAATATAATCCGCCGGGTTTTGGAATTTCAGAAATTACAGCCAAAATATTGCTGAAAAATTTTTCATTTTTATAATATGAAACAACCAGCGGAAAGGACTTGTTGTATTTTTCAATAATGCCTTTAAAATTTTCCATATCCGGAGTTTTGTATTTTTCCACAGTGGAGGCCAAGAGGAATTTTTGATAGTCAACTTCGGCCAAAATGTAAAATTTTAGCGACAACAAAACAAGGATGGAACAAATTAAGAAAATTATAATTATGGCGCCCAAAACAAGCGCCAGATTTTTAATCCGTTTTAAAAGAAGTTCGTTTTTTTCTTGTTGAGGTAAAAGGTTAATCATTTTCAATGTTTACGCCTCCCAAGGCCGAGCCCAAAGCTGTTGCATAGGGCAGAAATCCGGCATCTTGAGCTGCGTTTTTTAAAAGCGGAGAATTTATAAAAGGGTTTCCCAGTTCGGTTTTGATACCCAGTTTTTCAGTTAAAAATTCCGGCAGTTTTTTTAGGCTGGATCCTCCCCCGCAAAGAATAATTTTTTTAACTTTGCTTTCCAGAAAAAGATGTTCGT
The DNA here is from genome assembly GCA_001822065.1 of Candidatus Staskawiczbacteria bacterium RIFOXYB1_FULL_37_44. Taxonomy (GTDB): domain Bacteria; phylum Patescibacteriota; class Minisyncoccia; order Minisyncoccales; family Staskawiczbacteraceae; genus XYD1-FULL-39-28. Next base: position 8,703 of record MHPJ01000009.1, read on the forward strand.
GGGAGGCATGTTCTTGATAGAAATTTATATATTTTTTAATTTGTTCGGCAAGCTCGCCAAGGTTTTCTTCAGTTGCCTGCATTGATAAAGAGCTGGTAAAGCGTATTGCGTGGCCTGAAAAAACTATAAAATTAATATTATTATTTCCAATATCAAGTATTACAACGGGGAATTCACTGGTGTCATTTTTTATTAAAGCTCTTGCGATTGACTGTGATTCTAGCTCGGCGGCAAGCGTGGTAAGTCCGGCGGCTTTAATGCATAAAAGATACGCGTCAACCAATTGCATTGGCATTGCCGCCACCAAAACATCAACGTGGTCAAGGTCGTCTTTTATGGGTTCAATTACTTGGAAATCTAAATAAACCTGCTTGATTGGCAGTGGAATATAATTTTCAGCTTCAAAAAGAATTGCTGATTTTAATTCTTCCGCGGTCATTTTTGGCATTTGTATGACCTGCAAAAAAGATTGCTCTTCGGGCAAAGAAATTACTGCGTGTTCGGCTTTGAGCTTTTTTCCTTTTACGGTTTTATAAACAAGCCTTATGGCCTCAGCCAATTCTTTTGCATTTTTAATTATTCCCAATTCAACTGTGCCTGGCTTTAATTTTGTTTGGCCGTAAGATGCTACAACAAATTTTCCTCGCTTTTTTTCGAGTTTTACAATTTTAACAGATGAGTCGCTTATGTCCAAACCGAAGGCTCCATATTTTAAATCAAGTAGTTGCATTTGATTATATATAAAATATATCGCTACGCTATTTTATTATATCACCTTTTTATATTTTAAAACACCAAGCCATATTGCAACAAGCAAAACTGAAATTGAAAATACTGTCCATGGCAAATTTATCGCGCGCGATTTTTTAGTTGACGGATTATTTTTAGCTGACGGGCTATTGTTTTGCGCAAATTGTTCTGGATGGGATGCTTCATTTTCATTTTGAATAGGTATAGGAGTATTCTGGGTTGCATTGTTAGTGTTTGCTGAGTTGCTGAATGAAGGAAAATAGGCTGGATTAACAGGAATTGTGGGCTCTGGATCCTTTGGAAATTGACTTGAGTGTTTTACTGCAAAAACGCTTGCTCCAGAAAATAAAATAAAGAAAATTATAATTGCAATAAATTTTTTATATAATTTCATATCACATTAAAGTGTTTAACCCGAGAGGTTAAACACTTTCATTTCTAATTTACAATTCGCCAGTAATTTAATTTGTAGGTTGAATTTAATACCGGGCAGTATGGCGGAGGCGCGCTTAAAAATCCGCTGTCATAGTTAAAGTTCCAATTTTGGTATCCTGCGGGCTGGCTATTGCCAAAATAGCTTTTGCCATTGCTTATAAACGATCCAAAGGTTGTGAGAGTACCTTTATCTGTGTCTCTGCAATCTGCGTCCGAGCTGCAAGTAACGCCTGTGACGTTTATGCATAATCCGCTGTTGCAGGTGCCTCCGGTGTAGGTAAGGCGTCCAATGCTTTTGTATTGAGTAATCAATGATCCGTCAACTTCAAGGTTGGCAGGAGCGTCGTGTGATATTAAAATATAATTTTGTGAAATTAATCCCAAGGCGCATAAGCCGTTGCAGGCGCTTGTGTTGTAAACAAGATTGTTTGGAATAAATATGGACGGAAAAACAGTATAACCGCCGTTATATGGCAAGGTTGCAGCCGCAACTGTTACCCTGCCTTTTACTGTGCCTTCCACCCAGACATTGCGATATCCGTTTTCAACATAAATTACAAAATCGTTTTCCGGAATAACAAAACTTTCTCCAGAGCAAGTGGCTCCAGCCACGGTGTTGCATATTACTTTGGTTCTAGTTACGTAATCTGTTGAATCTGTAGAATGGCTGGTTGTTTGCCCATTAGTGCCTGTGCCATCCAAATAAACAGCATCGGTGTATGCAGGGCTTAATGTGTTAACTTTATAAACATCAAAAGTGCCTTCGGGGTTAAATACAATAGAACATCCGTTATTGCCTCCTGCAACTGCGTTCAAATTAATATATCTGGTATTGGCAGGCGTAGTTATTCCAATATAATAGCCATAGTAGCCTATTGTGCTATCGGTTTTGGCTTTTATTGTGCCCAAAACTCCATCACTTATTGTGGATGTCCATGTTATGTCTGCGTCTAATGGTTCTGTCCACCAGCTTTTTGCGCTGGTTGTTGAAACGCCAGCGCAATCATCGTCCGTTGAACAGGCTGTGCCAGTGTTTCCGCCGATAATACAAGTGCTTGTTGTTGAGTCGCACGTTGTAATGCTTGCGCAGTCGCTATCTGCCGAACAAATTTTTTTTGTTGATGCTGGCGTTCCATTTATAGTGCATTGGTTTGATGTGTTGCAATAAGTGTTAAATATAGCGGGCATTGCGGCTGCGCCGTCGCAGGGCATATTGTCTTCAACCGGACAAACATAAGTTGAGTAGGTTGAGCAGTCGCTATTGGCGCATTTTTGAGAAATTATAGAGGCGCTTGCTGTGGGTATAACATCTCTAACTCCGCTGGTAGAATAAAACTTGCCTCCAATGTTTGTAAAAATATAACCTGGGCTGTTGGTTAAAACCGCATATTGCGCTACGGAGTCTCTGTAGTATTTTGCCTCAACTGTCCTTTTGACATTTGGATATTCATTTGTCCAACCCGTTGATTGGACAATTATATTGTCAGCTCCCTGTGGCGGCTGGATTATATGCAATGAAAAATAACCAATTACTTGTTGGGTTTCGGTATCTGTGTAGTCGCGCGCAGGAATGTCATATGCCTGCTCCGTTGCGCCGGCAAGATCGGTTGCGCCGTCGTCATTGTAGTCGCCCGGAAATTTAATAAAATGCCATTCATAATAATTTCTTCCGGCTTCCGCAATTTGAAAAGCCTGCTCTCTGGCAATTGAAAGCTTTAAGAGTTGCATTCTGGAAATAAGGCTTGCAACAACAGGAATCATTATCATTGTAAAAATAAAAATAATAATTATTACAAAAATAATTAAACTGCCTTTTTGTTTTGATTTTGATTGTTCTAGTTTCATATTTTTAGTATTCGTCATTGCGAGGAGCGAAGCGACGAAGCAATCTATGGTATATGTTCCGAACTCCTGGATTGCCACGCTCACCTGTGGGTTCGCTCGCAATGACGGGGAAGCTACTGGCCTAAGCCATTTGCCGATCTTAAACTTCTTATTGTCGCGCCGGCTGTAATTGTAAAAGTATTTTTCATGGCTTGTTCTATAAAACTTCCTGCCTCAACGGTTTCTTCTGTCGAAAAATTCAACTCTGCGTCTGCTTCATTCATATTATAATATTCAAACTTTATCCACTGGGCAGAACGCGCGGTGTTGGAGATGCGGACTTCGTCAAGAACTTTTACACCGCCAGAATAGCTTCCATTGCCGTAAGCATTAATGCCTAAATTTTCTCCGCTATCAGAAACACTGCTTGCGGATAGAGGACTGCCCTGAGCCACACCATCAAGATAAATTCGCAGATTTGTTCCGTCAAATGTCCCAACGACATAATGCCAATTATTATTTGCGATACTTCCTTCCGGTATGTTTGACGAGGAAGCGTTTCTCATATAAAATCTTAAACCATTATTTTCATAAAACCAGTATGATCTGTTGGCACCAGTGCCTTTAGAAAGCATTACTCTGTCACCAACAAGATCGCTAGTTTTTACCCATAATGATACGGAAACATTACTAGTTGCTATAGAATTAGAGTGGGGAACTAAAATATATTGCGAACTAAAATTTTCTGCCATGGCTATTTTGCCCGAGGACGTAACTACTGGCTGGCTTATAGTGCTTGTGCTATTGTTAGCGTTATTGGTGCTGTCTTTATAATCGCCTACAGTGGCAGAACCGGTTTCTTTTAAGTGCCATACAGATGCAAAATTTCCATTCCATACATTAATAGCGTCTTGGTCGTCTTCAGCATCTATGTTGCCATAATAAACATATATATCTGTGTCTGTTGAGCCTGAAATTACGGGCACTTTAACCCAAAAATTGGCTGTTACCGGATTCCCGCCTCCGCCTACCCAGCTTTCTTTTTCGTAATCTAACAATGTTGTGCCGTCAGCCAAAGTAAAACGTATATCATCGCCGTCGCTTTGCGCAGAACTGCCAATTTCAGCATCATTTGCAATTTTTACGTATAACGGAAAATATGTAAGATCGGTGTCAACATTTGCAGTGTCAATTGTTATTTTTTTTCTGTAACTCCACCCAGCAAGCTTTTCCTCGCTGCTTGCCGGATTTAATTTTTGCTTTACTATTGGGAGGCTGATTTTAATAAACTGAACCGATGCCATGGCAGTAATTGGCTGCGGCATAGGGTTCCCGCTTCCGTCATAAGTATTGCTGTAATAATAAAATATTGGGTCGTTGCTAATGGTGTCAAGATTAGACAAAACTGCTTTTATTTGCTCTGCAGAAGTATAAACATAACCCGAACCGTTAAAAGAAGGCGAGGTTACGCCTTTGTACAAAACGCTTCCGGTTACATAGTAACGGATTTTGTCTATGTCTAATTGGGGATTGATATCTAGCCTGCGCGAGTCAATACAAAAAATTACTTGGTTGTCAGTAGCTGATTCAATGGGAGAAGCGCCTCCGGCGCAGCTTATCGCGCTGCGTATTTCAGTAATAAATTTATTTGAAACAGCTCTTGCTTGGTCTATTTGGTTTATTGCAGCTGTTTCAGCTTTTGGAGCCTGAAAAATATTCAAAAGCATTGCAATAAGCGCAAACATTAAAACGTTGAAAATAGAAACAACAACTATTGCTTCAATTATTGTGAATCCTCTTGTTTTATTCATTTTTATTCTAAAATTTTACGGAAACAACCAGCCGGTGTTGCATTCAACTCCGCTGTCCTGAACATCAACTGAATTTGCGCCTGCATGCCATGTTAAGCTGTCGTTTGGCATTGCATGGCTGTCTTGAATGGATAAATAGTCAGACGTATTAACTGTTCCTCCGCCAGCTTTTGTAAGCGTAAAAGCATAATTGGGGCAGGTGCTTCCGCTGGGGTTTCCTGTGCCAGACGAGCCAGATCTTAAGGTTACTAAATTATTTGAATCGCTACCATTGGCTGAAAAGTTTGTAATTGTTTGATTTGTCAATTGTGTAAAGCTGATAGTTTTTTTACCGGTAATTGCAAGATTTGCAAAAGTGTTGTTGCCTGTTATGGAAATATTTTTTGATCCATCAGTAATTGAAACTATTCCATTAAAGATATTGTTGCCTGTTAACGAAATGCTTTTTTGCCCGGCATCTCCGTGTATTGTTAAATTATTGTAAGTTAACCCGCCTAAAGTTAGCGTGTCAGTCGCGGCCGCCGCGGCATTGTTTGAAATGTCTATGGTTGAACCGGTTGTTATTAATTGCGCAGCGGTGCCGCCTGTTGACCATGGCGTTATTGCGCTAGTTGATGTGTTTGACAAATACCATGTACAGGATCCGTTGCACATTGTTAAGGCGCCTCCATTTTTTTGGAAAGATGACAGTCTTATCGTGCTGTTGTTTGGGTTTGTAACTGTTCCGCTATACATATAGAAAGGTCTGCCAAGTGTCAGATCGTCTTGTATGGCAACTGAACCTGTGCCAAAGCCGGTGCCATATCCCATATTGAACATAATCCCTCCGGTAACAGTTACTCCGTCTGTAGCCAAGGTATAAGCGTTCCGGCCCATCATTGCAATATAATTTCCAGAGCTTAAAGCCATTCCATTTTTAAGTGTCAAAGAGCCGTATATTTGCGGATACAAATTGCCAAAAGCCCATGTTAATACGCCTCCTAAAGTTGCGCCAGACCAATCTACTGATCCTGTACTGACCACATCTATAGTTACTGTTTTTCCTGCTACAAAATTTTTATCCATAATTGCCGTGTCTTGGCAAAGCGGAACTCTTGAAGTCCAATTTGTTGCAGTTGACCATTTGCCGTCGCCAGATGTATCTGTAAAATGCTGTGTGGTTGGGTCTGTGAAGCGTGCGTGTTCGGAATTGTTGTTTCCGCAGTCTCCGGATAAACCTGTAATATTTTTCAAATTAATTGATCCGCCGGCAGAAGAAAATAAATCTATATCTCTAAAATCTACGTTGGAATAATTAGCTCCGCCTGTATTGGGGGCAGTCAGTCTTACCTGGGTTCCTAATGTGTAGCTTGCAACTAGTAACCTTTGGGTTGTATTGTTGGTTCCAGATAAAGTCAAAGAGTGTGTTGCTGTTAGCGGCGCTAATATTTGAATGGCTGCGTTAATGCCAGCGCCTGCAACTGAAAGATCATAAAGTGGGTTTGTTGCTGATGTTTGAATATAAAAATTGCTCGTTATTCCGGTAGCAGAAATTACTGATGTTCCGCCAGTAAATACTGCGCCGTTGTAAGCATAAAAATAGGTGGGATTCGCTAAAGCAATATTATGATTATTTGTGTTCCATGTTGCCCCGTTGGATCTAAATACAAAACCGTGGCCACTTGTTGTAATATCGTCTTGCTGTTGTATTGTTCCGCTTCCGCCGCCGTTAACATAAATATATGGCACTGTTTTTCCATTTGTTGTGAAATTAATTGTTGTTCCTGTTGTTGGCAGTATATTAAAATATCCGGTCCAAGTACGGGTCATGCCAGCTCCAAATGCAATAGCTATGGTTCCGGAAGCGGGGGCTATCGCAATATATTGACTGCCGGATAAAGTGTTAGTGTAATTTGTTAAGTCAAAAGAATTTAAATTGGCAGTGGCAACATTTACAATCAAGTTTCCGGATGTTGAAGAGGCCGTAACATTGTCGCCGTTTTGTGGGAAAGTGCCGTTACAATTATTGGCGGGCACAGGATCATCGTGCTTCCAAGATAAAGGATCATTCCAGTTTCTTGAGCCTCCGCTGTCGCTGATCATACAAGTATATGTTCCAGCCACTATGCAGGGACCCCACACAAGGGTTGTCTGGCAAGTTTGAGTTCCTGGACCTGTTACAATATCCGGGCATTTTCGAGTGCTTCCGGCAGGCGTACAGGTTGTAGGCGATACTGATGAAAATGAGGCTGAAATTGTGTGGTCTTCAGTAACATTTGTGAAATTATATAAGTAAGGAGAATTGTAATCAGTTCCTTGAGAAACTCCATCAACTAAAATATTTGCAATTGTGTTTCCCACGCCGGCGGTAATTGTAAATGCTTGATCATCTCCGTCATTAACAAGTTGATTTCCGCTTGGAGAAATTGTTCCTCCACTTGTGCTAATTGAAGCTATTATTTTATGCCTTATCTGATAAGTTCCAGTCTGGACAAGCGCAACGCTTTTTGCCATATATCCGTTAATATTTAAGCCGCTTATTGTGTTTGGCTGGAATCCGTCGGCGCTAACTGTTAATTGATAAGGATTTTCAACCGAGTCCAACGCAAACATTGTTTGTCCAGGCGTAAGGCTTGAGCCGTTGCAGCTTAAAACCGAGCCGGTTGCGCGGTTTATTGTATTGTCTGATGCGTCGGTTAAGCTTACAGTTGCTCCATTAATATAATAACCTGCTTCTGTTGGATTTTTCGAAGGATCAATTACAGTTACCAACAAACTATTTTCTGTGTATGGCCCAATTATTAAATTTTCTGTTTGGGTTGTATCTGCTTTTACAGAAAATGGCACGGCATCGGGCGAGCTTCCGTAAATCATGTTTGTTGCGCCAAGTAAAGCAGGAGTGTAAGTATCCCACTCAATGCCTGAAAGTGAAATTTGCCCGCTTGCGTTTGAAGTAAAATTTTTGTCGTATTTGTAAAGGCTTGGCGCAACTCCAATTTTTTTGCTTCCGCGGACTTCCAAGCCGATTCCTGCCACAGGCAAACAGTTGCCGTCTTCGTCAGGATTTGCTCCATCAATTGTTGTTAAAGTTAAATTGCTTAGCTTGTCAATTTGAAAATCAAGATAAGTTGCTTGTTTGTAATAAACTGTTGCATCCGTCGGAGTTGGGGTAGAGGGGGAGGTTTCTGTTGCGGTGTAGGTTCTGTCTGTGGAATAATTTGCGTTGTAACTTGGGCAGGCAGAATCATTTGCAGTAATGTGGTAATCGCTTAATCCGGCAGCCCCGCAAGAACCGCCGGCCGTCGAAGAGCAGGGGACTCCAATTTCATTCCATGCTCCGTTTATGTCGGTAATTCTGCATAAATCAATGCTGGGAGCAACCGTATTGTTTACAATGTGGATATTTATTCCAGCTAAAGGTCCGCCCAAAGAATTATAAGCTTTTATGTTTAATGCGCCCACAAATCCTTGGAATATGCTGGACGAGGCAATCCATGTTACAAATGTATTTATGGTGTTACTGCTTAATTCTTTTACGTAAAGCTTTACTTGTTTATAATTTTGCGCAGCCGGGTCGCCAACAGGATCATTTGAAATTGTGGTTATAACGTAATAAACTTGGTAGTTGTACCTGTCCACAGTAACTGTTAAAGGATTTGCTGCATCAGGAAGATTTCCTGCGGGGTTTCCGTTTATTGTTCCAAGATTGTCATAAGACATATTTCTGGCAATTTCCATATAGTTGTTTGCCAAGCTGGAAACAGTGGCTCTTTCTCTGTAATGGCTAATTCCTTTAACAATTGAAAAGTACAATTGAAAAATTGACAAGCTCAAAAACGACACAATTGTGATAACAACTATAAGCTCAACAATTGAAAATCCTTTATTATTATCCATTTTTAGTGAGCGTCATTGCGAGGAGGTCGCAACCGACGAAGCAATCTAAAGTATTTTAGAGATTGCTTCGCTGCGGCTCGCAATGACGGGAAAAGCTAACCGATAAATTGCAAAGATGAATACATAGGTTCAATTACTGAAAAGGCAAAAAATGCCACAATGGCTCCCAGAAAAATTATTAAAATTGGCTCAATGGCGGTTGATAATTTGGCGGTGGTGGCAATAAGCTCGTCTTCATAAAAATCCGCCAATGTTTTTAAAACCGTGGAAGTTTTTCCGGTTTCTTCTCCAACTTGCAACATTTCTATTGCTCCAAAAGGGAAAATGTCGCGATAGGGAATTAAGGATTCATATAGTTTTTGCCCTTTTTTAATTTTTTCCAAAGCGTCAACAATAGCTCGTTTGAAATAATAATTATTTACGGTTCCAATCGCCACTTCTAAAGATTTTGTCATTGGCACGCCCGAGCTTAAAAGCGAACTTAAAGAACGGATTAAAATTGCGCAATTATTTTTTTTGACAAGCGCGTTAATTAGCGGAACTTTAAGAAAAAGAGTGTCGCGCGCCCATTGGCCGATTTTTGTTTTTAAAGACAATATAATAGAAAAAACAAAAGCAGCCGGTATAATAATTAAAACCGGCCAATTTTTTGTTGAGAATTTTCCAAAATTGATCAACGCCCTGGTGTAAAAAGGGATTGAGGCATTCATACTGCTGAAAAACTGGTCTAATTTTGGCAAAACCACAAGCACAATAATAATGCCCACCACCAAAAGCAAAGAAATAACAATGGCAGGATAAATCATTGCTCCTTGCACTTCGGATTTTAGCCGGTGCTCTTTTTCAATTTGCAAGGCCAGAATTTTTAAAACTTCTTCAAGCGTTCCGGATTCTTCTCCAACTTGTATCATACTTAGGAAAAAATTGGAAAAAACATCGGGGTGTTTTTCCATTGCAGAATGCAAGCTGTCGCCCTTGTTTATTTTTTCCTTAACTGCCATAAGCGCGCTTTTCAATTTGGGATTTTTTGCCTGCGCCGCCAGCACGTCAAAACTGTTCACAATTGGCAAACCCGTTGCCACCATAACAGACAAATTTCTTGTCATCATTATTTTTTCGGTCGCGGAAACTCCTTTTGAAAAAGAAAAATTATACCATTTCGCGCGTTTTTCGTCGTTTAATGTGGCGCGTATCAAAATTAAGCCTTCGTCTTTTAAGCTGTGTGAAAGCTCGCTTGTATTTTGAGCAATATATTTTCCTGTTACTGTTTTTCCGCTCAAAGATTTGGCGGTGTAAAAATAATTTGGCATAATAACAATTTTCAATTAGCAATTTTCAATTTTCATTGAATTTTGCAATTATTCAATTTCTCAATCTTATTTTTTAATTTTTGCTTCTTAATGAGTTTGTAATTTTTATATTTTTACGGTGTCATTGCGAGCGAAGTTCGCCCTTCGGGCGACGAGCGCGGCAATCCAGAGTTAAAACTTTTCAGATCGGTCATTCCATGTTGGATTTTCTTTTTCAATCAGCAAAATCTTTTTCTTTCGCGACCACGATTTAATCTGTTTTTCTCTTTCTATGGCGACGTTTACATCCGTTGTTTCTTCATAATAAACTAAATTGTGAACATTATATTTTTCAGTAAATCCCTTTATTAAATTATTTTTATGTTCGTAAATTCTTCTTTCCAAGTTGTCGGTAACGCCAACATATAATGTTCCGTTTCGTTTACTGGCTAAAATGTATACATAATATGTTTTGCTGGTCATACTCTGGATTGCCACGCCCCGCTGCGGCGGGGCTCGCAATGACACTCGAAATATTATTCGGTAATTACGCGTAATATTTCTTCTATAGATGTTAAACCTTTGGCGGCTTTTATAAACCCGTCTTCAACCATTGTCCGCATCCCGTTTTTTTTGGCAAGCTTTGAAATTCTGTTTGTCGCCGATTTTTTGATGATTAAAGATTTTATTTCATCGGTTACCGCCAAAACTTCGTATATTCCAATTCTGCCTTTGTAGCCGTCTGAGCATTCAGGAGAGGGTTTTGCTCTGTAAAAGTTAATGTCTGCCATTTTATCTTTGTCTTTTGCCAGTCCTTCATGTTTTAAAATTTTTAAAATTCTGTCAAGTTTTGCATATTTTGCCAAATTTTTTAAAGCTGCGTCGTCTAATTTATAGGGTTCTTTGTCTTCATAAATTTTTCTTACCAGCCTTTGGGCGATAATCAAATTTAAAGTTGAAGAAATCAAAAACGGTTCTGCCTTCATATCTATAAGGCGGGGGATTGCTCCGGCGGCCTCGGTGGTGTGCAGGGTTGACAAAACCAGGTGGCCGGTTAAAGCGGCGTTAATGGCAAGGTCGGCGGTTTCGTCGTCTCTAATTTCTCCCACCATAATAATGTCTGGGTCTTGCCTTAACAAAACTCTTAAGCCAGAGGCAAAAGTTAAACCAATTTTGTCATTAACTTGAGTTTGGTTTATTCTTGGCATTCTGTATTCAATTGGGTCTTCAACGGTAGAAATATTTACTTCAGGAGTATTTAGCAATTCCATCATTGTGTACAAAGTTGTTGTTTTTCCAGAACCGGTTGGCCCTGTCACCAAAATCATTCCGGTTGGCTTTTCCAAATTGTCGCGCACAAGCTCTAAAGACGAGCCAAAAAACCCTAGTCCTTCCAATGAAATTGCTTTTACATCTTCAGATAATAGTCTCATAACGATTTTTTCTCCGTTGTAAACCGGCAAAACAGAAACCCTAATGGAATATTTAAATTCTTCTGTTTCAATTTTAAACCTGCCGTCTTGGGGAAGCCGGTGTTCGTCAAGTTTTAGGCTTGAAAGCACTTTTATTCTTGCCACAATTCCCGGAGCCACAGAAGAAGGCAAGGTCATAACAATGCGCAAAATTCCGTCAATTCTGTATCGCACAATAACTTCTTTTTCCAAAGGCTCAATGTGAACATCGGAAGCTCTTTGCAAAATTGCGTGTTTTAGCAATGTGTCAACAACTTTTATAACCGGCAATTCTTCGGCGGCTTTTTGCAAAGATTCTTTTTGGTTTGCTTCGTCGCCTTCTTTTATATGCTTTATTCCTTTTGACTCCTCTTTTACAATGTCGCCAAACTCTGTTTCAAGCGTTTGCTGATATTGCGCGATTGCGCTTTTTATCGCGGCATTGGTTGTAAGCCTTGGCAAAATTTTCAGCGAAGAGTCTGTGCGGCGCATAAATTCAATGGTGCGCAAATCTTCCGGGTCAAGCATTGCAACCTCAAGATTGCTTCCGGTTTTTCTAAAAGCAATAATGTTGTGAGCCCTGGCAATTGGCTCTGGGATAATTTTTAAAATTTCGGCGGGAATTGTTTCGTTTTCTATATTAATAAAGGGAATGCCGGAAATGTAAGCTTTTACGCTGGCAATTTGTTCTTCTGTAACAAGCCCGTCGGAAATTAAAATGTCGCTGATTTTTTGCTTGGTTTTTTCGCTTTTTTTCAAGGCGTCGTCAAATTGTTTTTCAGAAATTAGCTTCCCGTCTAAAAGAAATTCTTTTAAATTTTGAGAATTTATTTCCATAAAAATACTCTATAATACAAATATTCATACATTATAACACAAAGCAAAAAAATACATCAATACCAAGTTATCCACTGATTTAAAATAGTAAGTTTTGTGTTTTTTGCTTGGCGCGGGCGCAGAAGGAAAAAATGTAAATGCCTGTTCGGTAATTTTGGCGCACAATCGCCAGAGGAAAATGCCCGTACAGTTTTAAAGAAAATAAATTAACGTTAAAACAAAAAGGTTTTGTTGGCATTCTTGAAATAGCGCGCCGAGGTAACGTCTCATACGATTAAAAATTCAAGTTTAAGTTTAACGGCTCATCACTTTTAGCGCTGAGCCGTTTTGTATTTTGGTTGGTTTTTTGGCGCCACCTTGAAGCAAGATGCGCAAGCAAGATTGAATTTCCGCCCAAAAAGTAGTAAATTAGGTTGACACTTGACAACCTGATTTAAATTTGCTAAAATAGAACAAATCAAAAAAATTATGAAAAAAGAAGAATATATTTCAACAGCTGATTTGGCGAGAACTCTAGGGGTGACTCGTCAGGCGGTGCAAAAAATGCTGAAGGGCGAAACAGGACTTGAGGTTAAAGAAGTCGGAACCGGTTTTATGTACAAAGTAGACAGTTTACCGCAGGAGCTCAAAGAGAGAATTACAAAAGAACAAAAAGAGGCTGTTAGTAGCGCCGTAGAACTTGGGCAATCTTCCAAAAAAGATTTAAATTTTGAAAAAGATCTGTGGAAGGCGGCTGATAGATTAAGGGGCAACATAGACGCATCAGAATATAAACACGTTGTGCTTGGTTTATTATTTTTAAAATATGTTTCTGATTATTTTTATCAAAGGCGATTTAATTTAGAGCAATGGACAAGTGACCCAAAAAACAAAGAATATTATATTCCGAACGAAAAAGACAGAAATTTTATTATAGAAGATAAAGACCATTATAAAAGTGAAGGGGTTTTTTATATCCCAGAAAAAGCGCGCTGGGAATATTTGCAGGCAAGAGCCATGCACGCAGAAATTGGAAAATACATTGATGAAGCAATGGAATCAATTGAAAACGAGAATATAAAACAGCTCAAGGGTGTTTTGCCTAAAATTTTTACTCAAACAAAACTCGATGGGCAAGTTATTGGAGAATTAGTTAATATTTTTTCAAAAATTAAGTTTGACCATAATATAGAGAAGGAAAAAGATATACTTGGTCGCGTATACGAATATTTTTTGGCTCAATTTGCCACAAGCGAAGGCAAGCGCGGTGGAGAATTCTACACCCCTCGTTCTATTGTTAATGTAATAGTGGAAATATTGGAGCCTTTTGAAAACGCCAGAATTTTTGACCCCGCCGTTGGTAGTGGAGGAATGTTTGTACAATCGGGTGAATATTTAAAAAATAAACATAAAGATTCATCTCGCGTTGCGTTTTTTGGGCAAGAGAGCAATCCAACAACTTTACGTCTTTGCAAAATGAACCTTGCTATAAGGGGTATTTTTGGACAAATAGAGCATGGCAATTCCTATTACGAGGATAAATTTCCCGACTTAAGGGCAGATTTTGTTTTAGCAAATCCTCCTTTTAACGCAGAATGGGAGCCGGGCCGTTTAAGTAATAACGACCCAAGAATTAAGTATGGAATCCCGCCATCGGGAAATGCTAATTTTTTATGGATTCAACATTTTATTCATCACTTAGCGCCAAATGGCATAGCTGGTTTTGTTATGGCGAATGGAGCTTTAGCAGTAAGCGGAAAAGAAGGAGAAATAAGAAAGAAAATTGTTGAAGATGATTTAATTGATGTTATTGTGGCTTGCCCGCCAAAAATGTTTTACAGTGTGGCATTGCCAGTTTCACTTTGGTTTGTTACAAAAAATAAAAAAGAAGGTAAATTTAGGGATAGGACGGGCGAAACGCTTTTTATAGATGCAAGAGAAACCTTTGAACCAATTTCTAGAAAACAGGTTATATTCAACCCAGAGCAAATTCAAAAAATTGCTAATACTGCCCGCGCTTGGCGTGGAGAAAAAGGAGCCGGAGAATATAAAGATATTGCTGGATTTTGTAAATCTGTGAAAAAGGAAGAAATTGCAAAAAATGGATATGTTTTAACTCCGGGCAGATATGTTGGTATTGCCGAAGAAATAGATGATGGCATCCCATTTAAAGATAAAATGAAAAAACTAACTGGTGAATTAGAACAGTATTTTTACGAAAGCCGAAAACTAGAAAAACAAATTGAAGATAATTTAAAGAATCTAAAATTATGAAAAATTACTTTGGTTTTATAGACGAAACAGGAATTTTGCAAAGCGATGTAAAACAAAGATTTTTTGGGTTGGGTCTTTTAAAATTAGATGATACCGCCGAATTTTATAATTTGTTATCAAAATATTACCACAAAATAATTTCAAATATAGAGGCAAAAAGAATATCTAAAATTAAGGACTTGCCAGATATGGCTGAAAAAGGAAAGGTTTTAGGTTTGATACAAAATAATAAGCGCTTCGAATTTAAATTCAACAAATTAGATGAAGTGTCCTTATCTGATTATATGGGGCTAATAGATTTATATGTTCAATTTCCAAATAATTATTTTTGCTCTTTAGTTATAGATAAGGACGATCCTACGTTTGATTTCCGTGGATATTTTGATGCGGCATGGGGAGCATATATCGGTTATTCAAAGACACTCACGAGATGCAATATAAAAGAACAGGAAAATATAGCGATTATAGCCGATTATGTTAATATGCCCCACAATTCAATAAAATATTTTGAAAGAGAACTAAATATGGTTTCGGGGGGTTTATAATTCTTGCAGGGTGGAGTCGGATGCTTCTTTATACATTCAAATGGTAGATGTTTTATTGGGTTGTATTGTATATGATTTTAAAATTCAGAACGGAATGATGATTGAGGATAAAGAAAATCCGAAAACAAAATTATTAAATTATTTGAAAGAAAAATATAAAACCGATAATTTTGCTAAAAATCAGACCATTCATAAACCGAATTATTTAAGCGTATGGTCGTTTAAGGGACAGCCGAAGTAAAACAAAAGGGCTGTCGGCCAACGCACGACGCCCCTAATATCTGTGTAGTGTTTTTTGAAGTTAATGGTGACACTTGGCTACAGCTTGGATAGCCGTGACAGGGCCAAGGCCCTCCAAATGTCAATTTAAGTATAGCATACGTCAAGATTAAAAGTCAATTAACCTGTGGATAACTTAAAATGAGTAAAAAATTGATAAAAATTACAGAGGATGACTTGAAATTTATTTACGGCAAAGAATACAGTATTTTTCAGGAGAAGGTTTTGACGACTTGTTTTTGCCATAAATGCACAATGGAAGAGCAAGGGCACCTTGTAAAAATTAGAAATTACGAAATTTTTATAAACCATTTAAACGATGTTGAATTGCAAGGATTTTGCACTGACTGCGGCGGTCCGGTCGGCCGTTATTCCGAAACCGGCGAAGTTGAAGAAACCGCAAAAAGAGTCAAAAAAGTAATGAAGAAATATGATAAAAAATAAAACAATAACTAAAATTCCGCCGTGCGGGTTATGCGGCAAGTCAAGGAAGCCAAGGCAAAAAACCGAATGTTGCGGAAATTGGGTGTGCGGCAATGAAAACGAATATGTTATGTTTTCATATTCGCGCAATATTTGTTCTCGAAATCATAGGCGGTTTACACTGTGCGCATATCACCATACAGAAAATCATAAAGGTGATTGGAAAACATGTAAAAAATGCCGTGATAGTTTTGAGCATGAATTAGAAATGTATGTATGGTATGGCACAAACGAATATAATTTTAAAAAACTTTCTAATCCGCCGACATTCAAACCGACTTATTGTTCCAAATGCGGGAAAAGAATAGTTTTGCCCGAAGGCGGTTTTTCGTCATTGTGCGGAGTTTATCGCTGTGATAATTGTCCAGTCACGGATGACGAACGAGAAAAAATTATTAGCGACTATAAAAAGAAAACTGGCGAAGACGCTTAAATTTTATGCCAAAAATTAAATCACAACCTAAAAATTGCTTGCGCGACGAAGCTTCAGCGAAGGCGTGGCGGAAAGTGAAGCTGGGAGAACTGGGAAGTATTATCACTGGTACGACTCCGCCAACTGGCAGGAAAGATTTTTTTGGTGGAGATTTTCCATTTATTACTCCGACAGATATAGTGGACTTTAATATTAGATATAATTATAAGACGGAAAGATTTCTTTCCGAAAAATGGAAGAATAAAGCAGAAAGAATTTTAATCCCCAAAGATGCAGTCTGTTTTGTTTGTATAGGTTCAACAATAGGGAAAATTTGCCTAGCAAATAAAAAATCTTTTACTAACCAGCAAATAAATACATTCGTTGCTGATCCAAAAAAAGTAAATTCAAAATTTATTTATTATTTATTGAAAGATAATCAGGAAAATATTATAAAACAGTATGGTGGAAGTGGTTCCGGGAAAGAAATAATAAATAAAAGCACATTTAGTGGCATAGAACTTTTAATTAATGGAGATATTAAAGAGCAAAAAAGGATTGCAGATGTTCTTTCTGGGTTTGATGATAAAATTGAATTGAATAATAAAATCAATCAAAATTTAGAGCAAGCCGCGCAGGCGATTTTTAAGGAATGGTTTGTAAGGTTTAAATTTCCTGGTTATGAAAAAATAAAAATGATTGATTCTGAATTAGGTAAAATACCGGAAGGTTGGAGTGTTGGTTATTTAGGAGATGAAAATTTAACGGATATAATTTCGAATGGAGTTGAAAAATTTGAAGGAGAAAAAATATATTTAGCAACAGCTGATGTTAGTAGTAAAGAAATATCTAATACAAACATAAAAATTTCTTATAAAAACAGACCTTCTCGGGCAGATATGCAACCGGTATTAAATAGTATATGGTTTGCTAAAATGGTTAATACTTACAAGGTTTTATTTTTCTTCGATGCGAATAAAAATGACTTAAATAAATTTATTCTTTCGACGGGATTTATGGGTGTTAAATGTAATAAAGATTCCGAATTTTATATTTATATTCTTATCTCATCATTAGGATTTCATAATTTGAAGGACACATTAGTACAGGGAGCGGTTCAGGAGGCTTTGACTTTGGGAAATATAAAAAAAGTTAAAATTTTAATCCCTTCAAGAGAAATTTTGTCTAAATTTAATGAGATAATAAGGCCAATGTTTAGTGAAATTTATAAAAACCGAAATGAAAATCAAAAATTAGCATCTCTCCGTGATTTACTTTTACCAAAATTAATGAGTGGAGAAATAAGAGTATAAAATTTTAATAAAAAAAATAAAATAATATGAATAAAAAAGAATTAGATCAAAAAGTAATTGAAATTGATGCTGTGTTAAAAGCACTTGGTGATCTCAACGTTCTTGTGCAGCAAAGTAAGAATTTACCAAATATAATTAATGACGCCCAGGCAGGAAAAACAAATATCGAAAAATTTCTCAATGAACTGCCCGCTCATAGCGAAGAAATTAAAAAATTGACTTCCGAAGTCACTATATTAAAAGACCAGGTAAGTGCTAAAAATAGTGAGGTTTCTGAATTGGTAACTCAAACGAAGGATACTCAAAATAAAGTCGGAGAATTAATCGCAGAAACAAAAGTGCAGTTGGGTGTCGCGGCTAATGCAAAGCTAGCCAGCACGTTTGAACAAGTAAAAAATGGTTTAATAAATGATAAGAATAGATGGTTTAAATGGTGGGTTGGAGCAGTAATTGTATTCATTGTTGCAACCGGTTTAGTCGTATTGTGGCAATTGAAGGATTTTGGTACTCTTTATCATTATAATTTTCTCATTAAGTTAGCGTTAACATCTCCATTTGCTTATTTTGTCGTTTTTATTAATCGTGAATATAGTCGGACAAGAAATCTTATAGAAGAGTACACATTCAAAGCGGCAATTGCTCGTTCTTTTGAGGCGTACAAAGAAATTGTGCAAAGCACTGATCAGGAAAATTGTGTAAGCACGCATAAATTTATTATTGATTCCATAGGGAGCTTATATTCTTCTCCAATGGTGAATGTTAAAAGAAATAGTCATAAAGAAAGAGAAAGTACACCCGATATTTTATCTAGTATTCGTTCAATAATGGAGGATTTTTTTCCAAGCAAAAATGACTAAAAAATTTAATGAGGATAATTTAGCGGAGCAGCCGGTGATAGAGTGGCTCAAAGAGATGGGCTATGATTATGAGTTTGGGCCGGATTTGGCGCCGGGTGGAAGTTTACAGGAACGAAATTCTTTTCGTGATGTTGTTTTAGTTCCACGATTAAAGCGTTCTATAAAAAGATTAAATTCTGAATTATGCGATGAGGCAATTGACGAGGCAGTCATGAAAATTATGGCGGTTGAGCACCCAAGCCCAGATATAGTTAATAAAGAAATTTATAAACTATTAACCGAAGGCGTAAAATTTGAGGCAAAAGATAAAAATGGAGTGGAAAAGGGCAGAGTAGCCAAGATTTTTGATTTTGAAAATCCATTGAATAATGAGTTTTTAGTTGTAAACCAATTTGCCATTCAGGGAGTTGAAACCATTCGCAGGCCAGATTTAGTTATATTTATAAACGGCATTCCAGTTATTATTTTTGAAGTAAAGAGTCCAACAGCTAATACGGGAACAATAAAGTCCGCTTTTTATCAGTTGCAAGGTTATAAAAAGGACATCCCAGATATTTTTAAATATAATCAGTTTTTAGTTGTAAGCGATTTGATTAAAGCAAAGCATGGAACAATCTCATCTGACTGGGAGTGGTTTGCTCCGTGGAAGGGAATTGAAAGCGAGGATGAAAAAAATCAAGGCATTTCACCTTTAGAAATTTTGACGCAGGGGATGTTTAATAAAATAAGATTGATAGACATTATAAAGAATTTTATTGTTTTTGAAGCAGACAGCGAGAAAGACACCGCAAAATTTACAAAAAAAATGTGCTTATACCACCAATATTTTGGTGTAAACAAAGCAATAAATGAAACTTTGCGGGCAACTGCGCCAAAAGGCCCTTCGGCAAGCTCAGGACAAGGAAATAAAAAAATTGGGGTTTTTTGGCATACGCAGGGAAGCGGAAAGTCGCTTTCAATGGTTTTTTATGTTAATAAGGCAAAGCAATTAGAAGCTTTAAAAAGTCCGACCTTTTTATTTTTAACAGATAGAAACGATTTAGATGGCCAATTTTATAAAACATTTCAAAGAACAGGTTATCCTTTGGCCAAACAAGCAGAAACAATAAAAGGATTAAAAGAAAAATTAAAAACAGCCGGTGGAGAATTAATTTTTGCAACTATTCAAAAATTTGATACGGAAAACGAGGTTTTATCTGAAAAAGAAAATATAATTGTTATTGCAGATGAAGCTCACAGGTCACAATACGCAAAGTTTGCTGGCAATGTTAGGATGTCTATACCCAGCGCTTCTTTTATGGGTATAACAGGAACTCCAATTAGTTTGCAAAATAGGGACACTCGGTTAGTTTTTGGAGAACATATTAGCGCCTATCAAATAAATAAAGCAGTTGAA
The DNA here is from genome assembly GCA_001822065.1 of Candidatus Staskawiczbacteria bacterium RIFOXYB1_FULL_37_44. Lineage (GTDB taxonomy): Bacteria > Patescibacteriota > Minisyncoccia > Minisyncoccales > Staskawiczbacteraceae > XYD1-FULL-39-28. The sequence goes on from MHPJ01000009.1 coordinate 28,514, forward strand.
GACGGAGCCACGGTGCCAATTTATTATGAAGGACGGCTTGTTCCGCTTCATTTGGTAAATGATTTCATTGATGAAGAATTTGAGGATTTAATGGGAGAACATGAATTTAATGTTAAAGAAATTGTTAAAAGAAAATGGGCAAGATTAGAGCAGGCAGTTGGTTCGCCAGAGAGAACAAAACAGATTGCCAAAGATATAGTAGATCATTTTAATAACCGCGGGTTAGAGGGCAAGGGAATGATTGTAACAATGAGCAGAAGAATTGCCGTTGAAATGTATGGTTTGATTTCTAAAATGCCAGATGCTCCCAAAATTGCGGTGGTTGTTTCAAAACCAGAAGATTTTACTGGAAAAATTCAGAATGAGTTAAATTACAAGGAATTGGAAAAGCAGTTTAAAAATCCAAATGATCCATTAAAAATGGTTATAGTTTGCGATATGTGGCTAACTGGTTTTGATGTTCCGCCTTTGCACACAATGTATATTGATAAGCCGCTAAAAAATCACACTTTAATGCAAGCAATCGCCAGGGTAAATAGAGTTTTCAAAGATAAGCCGGGCGGTTTGATAGTTGATTATATCGGTATTGCCGATAATATCAAAAAAGCGCTAAGTATTTACAGTTCTGATATACAAAAGCAGGCTATGGTGCCGTTGCAGGAAATTATAGACAAAATGCACGAAAAGTATGATGTTGTAAAAAATATACTTATTGATGTTGATTTCTCTAATTGGAAGAAGTTAGAGAAAACTGAACTGGTTCGTTTGTTTCAAAAAGCAGTTAATGCTGTTATCACAGATAAAAAAACCGAGAGACTGGATGAAGAGAATAAAAAAAGATTTTTAAAAGAAAGCGAAATTTTGTTTAAAGTTTTTGCTTTAGTAATGCCGAACCATGAAGCGGTAAAAATACGAAATGATGTAGAATTTATTCAGGCGGTAAAAAAAGCGATTGTGAAAAGGATTATTGTTGATGGGTCTCCGGAAATTGATTTGGAAATAGAGTCGGCCTTGAGGGAACTTGTCTCAAAAAGCATCGCCGCAGAGGGGGTGATTGATATTTTTGCGATGAAAGATAAAAATAAACCAGACATTTCTATTTTTGATGAAAAGTTTTTAGAAGAGGTGAAAAATATGAAATTTAAGAATTTGGCTATTGAAACTCTTAAAAAATTATTGAAGGACGAATTAAGGTTAAGAATGAAAAGGAATTTAATTCGCTATAAAACCCTTTTAGAGTTATTGGAAAATATAATTGAGGAATATGAAAATAATATTATAAACTCAACTAAAGTTATTGAAAAATTGCTTCAACTGGCCGAAAAAATTAAATCGGCTGAAAAAGCGGGAAATAGTTTAGGATTAACCGAAGAGGAGATGGCTTTTTACGACGCGATATCGGTGGGTAAAAAAACTTTACAAAAAGACGAAAAGACGAAATTTTTAATTAAAGAATTAGTTAAAATTATAAAAAGAGATGTTTCCGTTGATTGGACGAATAACGAAATAGTAAAAGCTAGGATAAGAGCAGATGTTAGGTTATTGTTGTTAAGAAATGACTTCGCGCCGACCGAAAACGAAATTTTACTTGATTCAATCTTTCAACAAGCAAGATTTTTATATGCAGATTACATCAAATAAAAAAATATGGCGGAAAATTTAAAATCGTCAGACGACGAACAATCAAAAAAAGAGGAAATCAAAAGATTCTCCGGTGATGGGAATAAAACTTAGTGACATTAAAAAAGTAAAAAATAATTAAGGAACAAAAAATAAGGCGGGCAAAATGATTGCCTCGGGCATTGGGTTTTAAAAATATAATTAAATTTTAAAAAATATGGCAAACGAAACAGTAAAATCAACGGGGTGCTGCGAGCCGTTTAATTCAGAACCCTGGCAAGAAAAAGAAATAACATGGAGCAATAAAGTTTTTGTAAAAGACCATGTTGCAAGTTTTTTGCATATTCCGCTTAACTTTGGCCAAAAAGTGGTAAAGAATATGAAATTGATTGAAAAAGCGGGAGCTAAAGCGCCATATCAGCTAATGCTCACCGACGAAAACTCGCTTTGGGGAGCAGACATTTATATTGATGTTTCAAAAAAAGTTCCCGAAGCCGAAATGGCGGCTCTTTCCGGAACTTTTTTGACAAAAGTTTTTGAGGGGCCCTATCAAAATGCCGGAAAATGGGCGCAAGAAATGCAGAGGTATGTAAAAGGCAAAGGGAAAGAAATAAAGAAATTATATTTTTTTTACACCACTTGCCCCAAGTGCGCCAAGGCCTACGGTAAAAACTACGTAGTTTTGTTTGCAAAAGTTAATTAAAAGTGGACGGGATAATTGGGGCAAAGGCTTGACAAAGGATTATAAATTTGATATAATAAATATATAGCTAAAAACTTGTATGAAAATTTTAACACACATAAAATTTGCCCAAACAGGCGGAATTGCCCAGGTTGTTTTAGCTTTCATGGAATTTGTTGAAAAAAGCAAAGGAAAAAATTTGAGCATTGTTGCTGTAAATATAACAGACAGCAAAAAAACAAGCGTCAAAAAAGTTAATGCCAAAAAAACAAGCACCATATCGGTTGAAATTCAAGTGCCTGCTATAGCAAAAGTTGTCGGCAGAGCAAAAAATCTTGCGGAAGTTAAAAAAGAATACGAAGGAATTATTCTCGCATATCAGAACGCAATAAAAGAGGAAAAGCCTGATTTGGTTTTGATTAACGGCACGTATTTTATGCCATGGTGCCTGCTTTTAGCTGCCGAAAGGGAAAATATTCCCGCGGTTGTGCATTACCACGGCGTGCTTGCAAAAGAAGTGCAAAATTGGGAAAAACGCCAAAGAAAAATATTTTTGGACATGGAAAGGTGTTTTGACAAAAAGAATATTTTTTATATATTCCCTTCAAAAATGACAAAGAACGTTGTTGAAAAAGAGGTTTTTAAGCATAAAATAAAAAAATCCGCTATTATTCCAAATCCTGTGCCCGAATACTTTTTTGAACAGGAATATAAAGCTGAAAATAAAAATATAGGAATAGTCAGCAGATGGACGGGAGTAAAAAATGTCCGTTTTTGCGAAAAACTTGCCATTTATAACAATGAAAACGGCAATAGGTTTGTGGTAAATGTTATTACCGATCTGGATAAAAATAATAAGAGATATAAAGAACTGGCAAAACTGATTAAATTCCATAAACCAAGAAGCAACGAAAAACTGGCGATATTCTACAAAAATATGGGGGTTGTAATAAGCCCGTCTCATTTTGAAACCTACGGAAATGTGGCAAAAGAATCTATTGCCACGGGAACTCCGGCAATGGTAAGTTTGAATATGGGCGTTTCTGAAGCATTCAAAAATTTAGGTTTGCATGACTGGATTATAAATTTTGATTCGGTTGAGGAAGTTTATGGGAAAATAGAAAATGTGATGGGAGAAAGAGTGCGCGGAAACGTCAAAGACAAAATGAAAGAGCTGTATGCGCCCTGTAAGATATTTAAAAAAATGGTTTCTGTTTTAAACAGCGCAACCTAACCGGAACGATTGGGAAAATACAAAATACACCCCGGAAGTCCGCGCAATGATTTTTGATTTATTGTGCGACAACGGCTCAACCGGTTGAGCCGATTAAAATTATTTAAGCGTTGTTTTATGGTTATTTTTATGCTTATATAAATAGTCAAACAGTTCCTTGACAATTTAATAGGGAAAACATTATGGCTGAAGTACAGTTAGACAATCAAGAAAACTATCGCACAGAGTATAGAGAGGTAGCGACGACTTACCGTTTTCAGATCAGTCTGCGGTTTATTATTAACGCTTTTACGGCTACCATCCAGTCTGCACTTCTCAGTCTTTACGGCCAAGCCCTGCAGAAGCCTCCAATACCAGTTCATACAATCCTGATTCCTGTTCTTGGCATCATAATGATGTTTGCCGTCTTCGCTATCGAACAACGGACCATCAGTGTATTTCGTGCGATGATACGGCGTGGCAAGGATTTAGAATTCAATTTGGGATTAATTGGAGGGCAGTTTAGCTGGTTAGGAGCTCCGGAAATAATCAGACCAAAAGGTTTAAGAAGATTTATTACTCACACCTGGGGCATTAGACTTATATATGGCGTTATTTCCACCATGTGGATAGTACTTTGGGCTCTTTTACTTACTTGACTAACAAGAAGGGGACTAACAATGTCACAGTACAGTGTTAATGGCCGTACAGATCTGCACCCCGAAAATCCACAGCTAATGAAAGATGATGAAGAATTTCCTTGGTTTACGATCATTATGATGGCACTCTGCCTGGTCACATTGATCGCATACCTCGTAAAGTTTGTCATCATAGCCATTAAATATGGCTTATAGGGATGCAAAGTGAGTTTGCCAGTTCTACTAAAAACTGGTGTTTTTTATTGCATTCGGGGTGTGTCAACGCAATTTAATACGGTGTTGACAAGTAATAAGGGTAAGCTAAAATAAAGGATAACAAAATGAACATGTCAGACGAAATTAAACTTTTTGACACTTACACTAGGAGTAAAAGATTATTTGTTCCGCTAGAGTCGGGAAAAATTAAGGTTTATACTTGCGGACCAACAGTTTATGACTATCCACACATCGGAAACCTGCGCGCATATGTTTTTGCCGATATTCTTCGACGAATGTTTGAGTTTAACGGCTATGATGTAACACACGTGATAAACATTACCGATGTCGGACATCTTGCATCTGATGCTGATGAGGGCGAGGATAAAGTTGAAGCCAGCGCAAGAGAACAAAAACGTTCGGCTTTGGAGATAACTAAATTTTATGCCGAGATTTTTAAGCAAAATCTCATAAGTTTGAACATTGAGTCTCCAACTGTTTGGAGCGTTGCGACTGAGCATATCGCAGAGCAAATCGCCCTGGTTGAGCGTCTTGAAAAACTTGGTTATACCTATAAAACTTCTGACGGGGTTTATTTCGATACGTCTAAACTTTCTGATTACGGACATTTGGGAAGGTTAGACATTAATGGAATGATGTTTGGCGCGCGCGTCGAAGAAAACCGTGAAAAACGAAATCCGACAGATTTTGCCCTTTGGAAGTTTTCGCCTAAAGGCAAAAAACGCCAAATGGAGTGGGATAGTCCTTGGGGTGTGGGTTTTCCTGGCTGGCATATTGAGTGCAGCGCCATGGCGATGAAATATCTTGGAGAAACTATAGACGTGCATACCGGCGGAATTGACCATATTCCCATTCACCACACCAATGAAATTGCGCAATCCGAGGCAGTAACTGGAAAGCAATTTGCAAGATATTGGATGCACGTTGCGTTCTTGTCTGTTGACGGCGGGAAAATGGCAAAAAGTTTGGCTAATTTTTTTACTCTTCAAGATTTGGTCGATAAGGGATATGACCCCCTTTCTTTTAGATATTTGCTATTGACAGCAAAGTACCGCGCTAGTTTGAATTTCACGTGGAAAAGTTTAGATGGGGCGCGTGAGGCGCTATCTTCACTAAGAGAACGAATCGCTGAATTGGGTGATAATGCCTCTGAGCCAAAACGTGAGCTGGTCGAAGAATTTAGGGGCTGCATAAACGACGATTTAAATACTTCGGAGGCAATTGCGCTTCTTTGGAAGGTCACAGGTCTGCCAATTGATCCAGCAGTCAAAAAAGCCACGATTGCCGAGTTTGATAAGGTTTTGGGAGTAGGCCTAATGAATAAAAATGAGGTTGACATATCTGAAAGTATCAAAATCCTTATTGCTAACCGGGAGGCTTTGCGAAAAGAGAAAAAATGGGAGGAGGCTGACAAAATTCGAATTGAACTAGGGGCGTGTGGATTTAAGGTTAAAGACACAAAAAAGTTATAGATATTTATTTTTAAAACATATGAAGTCTAGTTTAAAAAGAGGAATTTATGAATTTCATTTTGAAGTTACGGGAAATTGCAATTTAAATTGCGTTTATTGTTATAATTCTGACTGCAAGGATCCAAAATATAGAGAAAAAGAGTTATCTATTGAAGAAATAAAAAGTTTAATAAAAGAAACTAAAAAATACGGGACTAAATTGTATACGGTATCTGGCGGAGAACCTTTTATGCGAGAAGATTTTTTTGAAATAATAAAACAAATGGCTGGTTGTTCTGTGTCAATTTTGACAAATGGAAAGGTTTTAACAAAAGATTTAATAAAAGAGCTCAAAAAATATCCGCAGATTAAAGAATTTAAATTAAGTTGGGATGGATTCGATTCTCATAATAAGTTAAGAATAGGCAGTAATTGGAAAGATGTAGAAAAAACAATTGTAGAATTAAAAAAGAATGGTTATAAGGTGGTTATAAATACGATTGTTTTAGATGTTAACCAAAAGGATATTTATAAATTGTATCATAAGATTAAAAAGCTCGAGGTTGACCGTTGGCGTGTAGACATGCCTTTTATATTTGGCAGATATATAAAAAACATTAAAAAATATGCGCCACCAGATCCAAAATATTTTACGGAGATATTCAAAAAAATTATTCAGGAAGAAAACAAGAATGGGAATAAGATGATTTTAGAGATATTCAATTTGTACAAGTCTCAATTTAAGCCAAGCAATACAGTTGTTTTTGACACAAATACCCATCCTTGCGAATATAAAAGAGAATTGCTTTCTATGAAGCCGAATGGGGACATAATTTTTTGTCCAAGTTTAAATTTTGCAATGGCCAACTATCGCATTGACGGTAGCTTATCGGGCGCTTTCAAAAAAGAGAGGAAGCACTCTTTTTATAATATTAAAACAAGTGATCTGAAGGATTGCGTAAATTGTAGATATTTAAAAATATGTGGAGGTGGTTGTAGGGCTAATGCAATTTATGAATTTAATGATTATTGTGGCAAGGATTCAACGGCTTGCGCGACGTTTCCTGAGTGGGAGAAAACAATATTACCCATATTAAAAAAATCTCACAAAGAATATTTTAAAAAATTAATAAATTATAACGGTAAAAATCCAATAAAATCATATTAATTATTGAATAAAGGTCGATTTATTATTATAAAAAAGTTCCAAGCGGAACTAAAAAAATGAAAGCGCCAATCGTATTAAAAGGACACTGCTCTGACTAACATAGCGGTGGCACAAAAAACCCGAGATTATAATCTCGGGTTTTTAGTTAAAATTTTTGCAAACAAAAAAGCCCTCATGGCTTTTTTGCTTGCTCGCGGTGCAATGCGCGCGCAAGCTTCAATCCATTGAGGGCTATCGTTGAGTCACGCTTTGCGCGACCCTTGACGGCTCTGCTTCTTGACGGAAAACCTTCCAGCGGAAGACGATTTTCTCGTCGGTCACTCCGCCGAACTCGATTGCCGTGCACTTATTGCCGACCTTGATTAGCCTGATGAAGGTGGTTCCGTGCGGAGACGGAAAACTTAATCCGATGTTGATGACCCCACTGGAGCTAGTAATCCGTTCGAGTTTGGCTGAGAAGGGATCAATATCGCTAAGCGGCATGTATTTACTGTTGCCTATTTCTCCCTCCCACATCTTCATCAATTTTGTGTGGACTTCGAAGTCGAGTGATACCCAGCCATCGTACTCACCTGGCTTTGCGCCGCCGAAGCGGGGATTCGGATTCCACAAGAACACAATGCCCTTGCCGATGTCTGGAATAAAGAACTCCTTCATCGGCGCGATCTTGGCGGTATTGATGCCCGTTGCCTCGTCCACCGTGAATTCCAGCTCTCCGGCGTTTTTCTCGGCAACAGCTTTCAGCCACAGCTTGGCATCGTATGCCAGAGGAGACTTAGCTATGTTTTCTGCGGGGAACAACGCAAGATACTTGTTGTAGTATTTGAGCATCAGCGTTGAGCCGTTTGGCACAGCCACCGCAGGAGACGTCGGGAATCGCGAAGCGCCTTTCCCGGGCTCTTTACTGGACTGGGTGATCGGCGCGCTAAGATTCAAACTTCGGTAGAGAAACTGTGTGGGGTCTGTGATGTTTTCAAACTTCATTTTTCCGGCCGGCACCACGCAAAACTGGAAGTGCTGGATCCGTATGAAGTTGACCCTGCCGTTGCTTCCATCCCATTGCAGTTTGAACCCGCCAACTTTGAAGTCGCTCCATGACTGGCCTTTGGTAGCCTCAACGGCTCCCTGTGCCTGTTTGAATGGAAACTCGCGCTGTTGACCATCCGTAGCCAACGAAACTGCGCAAAACAACGAAACGCACGCAAAAATTGCGGTCTTCATAGTAACGCCCTTTCGTAATGACTGGTGACTTGGTAATTTGTCAAGATGCTTCCTGCTTTAACTGTACAATAAAGCAATACGCAGTGTCAAGCTTTTTTCTATTTTTTATGCGTTGCTTAATTTTTGTACATTTTGCCTTAATTTTGTGTTAAAAAGTTATCCACAGCTTGACGTTTGTTTATGTTTTTTAAAAGAAGTATAATAAAGAAACAATAAAAACGTAACAATAAAAACGTGGATACTAAAAAAGTTCTAATTTTTTTGATTACATTGACGGCTGTTTTGTTTTTTAATTATAGTTATGTTTTTGCCAAGGATGGCGATTCTTGTAGGATTAATTTAGGTTCTACTGATTGCCCTGCTTTTTGTTCTTCTACCGGCGCAATAAATATTGGTTATTGCGAAATGGATTCAGCCGACGATGAAACAGCGCCCGGAACCTGTCGTTCTATGCCCCAAGATTGCGCCACTGCAGATAACAAGCCAGCAACAATAACAAAATGTAGCAATGACGGCAAATCGGTAATAACTCAAAATTATACGTGCCCAATTAGTAAAAATGCTTGTGAATATGTTGACAGTCCAACACAGCAATTTTGTGGAGGAAATCCAACATGCGACACAGATCCTGCAGATGGAAAAATAAAGCTAAAAACTGCCAATCCAATTTGTAAAGTAATTAATTCAACACTTGCGCAATGCGCGCCGACATATTCTTATTACGATTGCGTAAACAAAAATTCTTGCGGCGGCAATATTGCCACAAATTATGTTTGCGGCGCAGATGAGTCGGGGCAGGAAGATTGTGTTGCGAAGACTCCGGCTAATTGCAACAATCTAACGAGCTACGCATGCAACACAGCAAAAACTATTTTAACCACCACGACATATACTTGCAACAAAGATACTGCAACACACGTTGCTTCATGCGACCCAAATACCCCAACAAATAAAAAATGTTCTGACGACGACACTTGCGAAGGCAATGTTCTTAAAAAGCATAAGTGCGGTTTAAACAGCGACAGAAAAAATGCATGCGTTCCTGCAACAGATGACGATTGCGATGCAAGAACTAGAATTTCTGCGCGTTGTGAGCAGACAGCCGACAATACTTTTCGGAATACGCTTGTTTATACAAAATATACCTGTAGTAATAGTGAAAAAAAGTGTAAAGGTGAAAACAAATCAGAGAATTGCGATATTACCAGAATGTTTAAATGCGAAACAGTAACGGTACCTGGCGACGGGGAATGCACCATTGCTGATGAAAAACTTGGTTTGTGCCACGCTAAGGCTTATAGGACAGATGTGCGGTGCGATGATCAAAAACTGATGTGTGTGCCGCAAAAAGATGCAAATGGGGAACCAAAATGGGAACAGCTTGAAGATTGCGGAGTAACTCATGTTTGCAACGGGCAAACCTGCCAAACACTTGGTACTGGAAAATCCAATCCTTTTGAATCAAACACTACTCATAAATGCGTTATTAGCGCAAACCATGACGGCTATTCTTGTGAAAATGAAAACAATATCGGGGCAATAGATTCCTGCGAGGCTCATAACGCGCCAACTAGTCCGCCGTTTTGCGGTTCAGATGAAGAGCAAGGTTCTGGTATCGAGGAAGATATCCAAACATATGTTTGCGCGGATTTGGGTGTTCAGGTTTATACTTGTACTTCTGGCTATCCCGCGATGAGCGCTACTAATCCTTATGCCGCGCCAAAAGCAAATTGTGTCAAAGGTCCGATTGAAAAAATGTTTATTCCTTGCGGGCCTCCGGGAGAAGCAACTGTTACTTATTGCACCCCCGGGGTCGATAGTGTGCGATGCACTATTACTATAAAAAATCCAGGAGAATGTGAAACAACAGCCACGGGTCCCATTTG
>MHPJ01000009.1:38662-83342 GCA_001822065.1 Candidatus Staskawiczbacteria bacterium RIFOXYB1_FULL_37_44
GGTTCTGATGGATGGAGTCCATGTCCGCCCTGTGAAGACAAAGTTTGTCCCGATGGCAGTACTGTAGATTGCACCAAAAACTGTCTGCCGTGTACAAAAACTTGTCCCAATGGCGCAGTTGTTGATTGTGACTTAACTTGTCCAAACTGCCCCAACCCATGCCCTGATGGAAGTTGCAACACAACCTGTCCGCCTTGCCAAACTAAATCTTGTCCTGACGGAAGCGAAGTTTGTGATAATATTATATGTCCGCCCTGCTCTGAAACTTGCGAAGACGGCAGTAAAGTGCCGTGCGGTAAAGACTGTCCGCCTTGCATTATAGATTGCGGAGAAGGCAAAACAGTCAGTTGCGGAGAGGAATGTCCTGCGCCTCCTCCCTCTGATAAAAATCATTGCAATGAATATGGGAAATGTGTTGCAGGAAAAGGAAAAATAAATTGTTCAAAGCCCGAAGATTGCGAAAGCAGCTGTAAAATCAATTTCCAGTGCAAACCCGGCGGCGGGGGAGCTGTATGTTCTGAAAACACAGATTGTTTGCTTGAAGGTAAAAAATGCGTTTTAAATAATGGAGTAAAACAATGCAGGCCAGATAATTGCGGAGGTAAAGAATGTGGCGTAGATTCTGAATGCGAAAGCCTTGAAACATTTTGCGACCGCGATTGTAAAAAGTGCGTGCCTGGCGGAGACACAGGCATTGAATGCAGCAGCGACGTTGAATGCCAATATGGATGCACTGCCAACAATCCTGCTCAGTGTGTTTTTGGCGGAGCAGGAGGAATTTGCAGTCCATATAGCAATGACTGTTCGTCCCAAGAATTAAGGTGCGTTTTAAACGACAATGGAAGCAGGCAGTGCATTAAAGATGATTGCGGAGGGGAAATTTGCAGCACAGTCGCTAATTGCAACCAGACGCCAACTTGCGACAGCAAATGCCAAAAATGCGTGCCTGGGGGAGACACCCGCATCCCGTGTTCAGATGATTCAATATGCAAAATTGTAAACAAGCGGCCTGAAGCAAAAAATTTGAATGTTGTAAATAAGCCTTGCACGGGAAATGTTTCTTTTCAGTGGACTTATAGCGACGGTGAAAATGATCCAGAGTATTATGCCAGGCTTGAAATAGATAATAATGCGGATTTTTTGTATCCAGAATTTATTGAAGATATAAAATATACTTATCCGCCTGCTCTAAACTTGAATCAACAATTGGTTCCGGTAAAATATAATGTAGGATATTATTGGCGCGTAATGGTTTTAGAAAGAATTGGCATTTCGGGTTCTCAAGCTTCCGAATGGACGTATTATGATGGTCAAAGCGGCACAACAAACCCTGAACTTGCAGAAATCTATATTAAAACAGGCCATCCTGACCCTTCGCCACGGTTTACTGTTTCGCCAAATCCGGCTGTTGTGGACACGACAGTTAATTTTAAAAATTCATCTTTATGCTATTCAGATTCCGAGTGTAATTATAAATGGTGGTTTGGAGATCCGCATACTCCGCCAGAAAGTCCAGATAGCACAAATTCCAGCGCAAGCCATTCTTATGCCGTAAAAAAGACTTATTATACTGCAACTTTGGAAGTTTGCGATGAACAGCAATGTTGTCCCGCAAGCCGAGATGTTACAATAACTCCAAAAGGATTAAAAGACCTGCCAATTTGGAAAGAAATCTCCCCATTTTGGTAAACTGCTTATTAGATAAAATAAAGGAAATAGAGGACGGTAAAGCAGAAAAACCCGACTTGATTATGCTCGACCTTTTACTGCCGGATATAAACGGAGATAAAATATTGGAAAAAATACGAAAGACGCCGTCAACAAAAGATATTCCTGTATTTATTTTTACAAACTACGGCGGTGAACAAATGGAAAATGAACTGGCGAAAAACTTTAATGCCGAAAAATACCTCGTCAAAACCGATTATGGCCCAAACAAACTAATGCCGATGATAAAAGAAAAACTACAACTGAAATAAAGAATTTTAGAAAATCGTCTTAATCGGCGATTTTTTAATTTTTAGCGTGGGAGGGGTTCTAAAAAAGCATCAGTAGTGCTATGATTGCGCACCAACAAGAATCTTGACTAAATTTGATAATAGTAGTATTATTGACATATAGTTAAAAATGTAAAAACTGTAACGATTTCTAGAGTTTTTACACATAATTATGAGAACATCCTATATCAAAGATTGCGTGGAGACAATAATAAATATGGCCCAGGATAATAATATAAGCTCTCCGCTTAACGTTCTTGAATTATTTGCAGGGGAAGGGTCCATTTTTACTCAATATTTGGCCAAAAAATGTAATAAGGTTATTGGGTGGGAAATAAAAAATGAATTTGCCTCTGATTTCGAGAAAAATGTCCCAAATGGCCGATTTTTCTGTAAAGATACTATAAGCCTGCTTCAACAAGAGAATTCTGATGATTTTTTAAACGATGCCAATATTATTTGCGTTGATAATCCCCTAGGAAAATATGGAGATGAATATTTCGAACATTTTAAGTTTATAAATCATATCCATAAACTTATACATAGGCCATCTATTTTAGCAATAGATATTATTAAAAAACCATATAATATTGAAGGCAATTTAGAATGGGTTGAGGAAAGAAAAAGGTTTTATAATATCGACAAAGATGAACTAGATATGGGTTATGCGTTAAATTTTTATAAAAAAATTCTAGAAAAGCAAGGATTATCCGTTGGGGATGCAAAAATTGTTTGTCGGGAATTAGATGGAGATTTGGATTATTTTTATATGATAATTTGTGTAGTTGATAAAGCAAAATGATAAAATTATGAAAGTAGCAATTAGCCAACCAGAACATTTTCCATATTTGGGATACTTTGAAAAAATGGCAGTATGCGATATTTTTGTAATTCTTGATAATGTCCAATTTTCTGGTCCTAGAAGCTGGCAAAACAGGAATAGATTTATAAATAAGAGTGGCGAGTGGCAGTGGTTCACCGTGCCCGTAGCTAAAAACTCTTACTTTGAAAAAATAAATGATGTTAAAGTTGCACCTGATTTAGGTTGGAGAAATAAATTGATCAAAACTTTATCTTTAAATTTTCCAGGTAATCCTAAATTTGATTATGAAAAAATATATAACAGCGGTAAACTGGTGGACATTAATATGGAATCAATTAATTTGTGTCGAAATATTTTAGAAATTAACACTCCTATGATAAAAAGTTCTGAAATTCCCGTTATTGGGATAAAGGCAGAATTGATCTATAATATATGCAAATACCTTAAAGCTGACATTTATATTTCTGGCCAGGGGGCAAAGGACTATCTGAAAGATGCAAAATTTAAAGATATAGAAATAAAATTTATAGAGCCTAAAGTAAAAACACTAGAATCAACGATTGTTTTAATAAGCAATGATGATAAATTGAAGGAAGCTAAGGAAATAATAAAAAAATTGCGTAACAATGAATAATTATAATAAAATTATAATTGGCGATATAGAATTTACAGCCTTTGAAGCCGGAGAATTTAGAATGGGCGCGCTCGGCGGTGATAAATACGCAAATATATTAGAGAAAAATCGCAATACAAAAATTGAAGATTTTTATTTACAGTCCACACCAGTTACAGTTGGACAATATTTTTCTTTTTTAAAGGATACTGGTTATGACAGTAATTATCAAATTGAAATTTGGGATGGAGATGATTGGGTTAAAGGGCCTCATTTTTTAGAAATTAATGGAAAGGGCAATGATTATCCTGTCGTAGGAGTTTCTTTTATTGATGCAGAAAATTACATTGATTGGCTATCAAAAAAGTATGGAAAAAAATTTAGACTTCCCACAGAGGCCGAATTTGAATACGCTGCCAAAAGTTATTGTAAATGTAAGTCTGAATGTCGGTATGCAAATAAAGCTCAGGAGTTAAAAATAGTTAGAAATGAAGGAGAAATGCCAGCAAAAGGTCCTAAAAAAATAGAGGAGACCGTAAAAACTGATTCTGGTTTGTATGCAATGCACGGAGCGATATGGCAATGGTGCAATGATTGGTTTTTCTATTACGACGAAAGAGACGTTGAAAATCCAAAAGGCCCGAAAGGAGAACCTTTATATGCTCCATGGAAAGGGGAAAAATGGTCGCCTGGCAAGACTATCAGGGGCGGATCGTTTTCCTATCCGTTTTATTACGCACGCTGTTCTGACAGACATTATTCAAAAATAGAGGATAGAAACTATAATGTTGGATTCAGATTATGTATTTGACAAATAAAAATTAACAAATTAAAAAAACTTTATGCCATCATTATACGAAGAATATAGTCCATGGAAAGGAGCTCATTTTATGGATAGATTGGCCGCCATCAAGAAGGGTGGTAAATGTGCCCCTGTGAGTTTGCAAATATCTTTGACTAATAGATGTTGCGCAAAATGCTATTATTGCTATGTGGAAAATAGTAATAAATTTAAAGTAGATATTGATACAGAAAAACTTTTTAAAGTACTTGAGGAGGCTAAAGAAATGGGAGTGAAAGCGATAGAAATAACCGGCGGCGGGGAACCTCTAGTTCATCCCGATGCGTGGAAGATTATTTCTAAAATAAATGAACTTGGTCTTGATTTAGGATTGATTACTAACGGAATCATGCTTGATCCGGAAAAATTAGGTAAAGCAACATGGGTAAGAATAAGCCTTGATTCATTTAATCCTGCAACATACAAAAAGATCAAAGGCGTTAATATGCCTGATATGAAGCTGATAGGGAAAATGTGTAAAAATAAAAATGTAACCGTTGGAGCATCATGCGTAATTACGCCATATAATTATAAAGAGCTTTATAGTTTTGCGAAGAAGGCTAAGGAAATGGGATTTAGTAATGTTTGTTTCAAGCCCGTTGAAGTTGAAAATAGAAAAGTATTGAATCGCTTTGAAAAAATTGTAAAAGAGCAGATGGATAAAGCGATAAAACTAACGGATAATAATTTTAAAGTATTTTCTTTGGAATTAAGAAGAAATGATAACACGGAAGCAAAACCGTTTCCGCTATGCATACAACAGCATTTAGCCGCTTTTATTTGGTCTAATGGAGATATCTATTCATGCTGCTCTCTTCAGGGAAATAAAAATATGGTCGTAGGGAACATTTATAAAGGATCATTTAAAGATCAATGGTTTTCAAGGAAAATAATTGGAATAAAAGATTGCAAGATAGAGTGCTTTTTTGCCGGGAAAAATTCTTTTCTAAATTATTTGGTCGGGGATAATCCAAAACATGTAAATTTTATGTAATATGAAAAAAGAAATTTTAAATAAAAAACCAGTTTTATTGGCTGTAATGGCGCACCCGGATGACGCAGAATTAAAATGTTATGGAACATTATGCAAATATTCAGAGATGGGCTTTGATTGCGTTTTATTGATTATCTGCAGCGGTGAAAATGGAATATCCTTGAATGATAAAAAAAATCTGAATGTTAAAAGTATCCCAAAAAATGTCAGACTAGAAGAAACTATAACGGCGTTTAAAAATACCAGCGTGCATATTGATACTTTAAATTTTGATGATGGCAATATTTTTTTCGGCAGAAAATTAATAGAAGTAATAGAGCAAAAAATGAGGGAATATAAGCCGGAAATAGTTATAGCTCAATATGGGGATAGTTTGGGGGTAGACCATCAAGATCATGGTAATGCTGGAAGGGCAACAGTAAACTGTGCCACAAGGTTAGATTTTGTTAAAAAAATATTACTTTGTGAGCCGCTTATGACACTCAGATCAGAATTTACGCCGAATTATTTTATAGATATTACTAAATATTTTCCTAAAAAAATTAAAGCGCTTGCTAGCCATAAGAGTCAGGAGGGCAGGTATTATCTTGAGGAAGAATATCATAATACTAAGGCGGATTTTTATGCGACATCTGTCAGTTATAACAAAGCAAGGGAAGGAAATAAATATGAAGCATTTAAGGTGATTTATCAACTAGACGATTAAATATGGTCACACAGCAAGAAGGCAAACAAATTAAAATATATTTTACTGGGGACATACATTCGAATATTCCTTATTCTATTGATTTGGTTGAAAAAATGTTTGATTTTAAAAAGGATAAATCATCGGTGTTGATTGATGCTGGAGATTTTTTCCAGGGGTCGCCGTTCTTTAATATTTTTGGAGGAAATCCGGAAAAGAAGATTTATAAGGAGTTATATGACATATCCATTCCCGGAAACCACGGATTCAAAATTGCAAAAAGCCTTAGAAATAAAGCTAATATTGTAAATGCCAATATTTACATGGGTGATGAGCCAGTTTTTCGACAATTCCAAATATTAAAAAGGCAGGGAATGAAAATTGGTTTTGTGGGAATAATTTCGAAAGAAGCTTTTGACGCGATAGAAATGAAAGAAAGAAAAGGTCTGCAATTTAAAGATCCAATTCTGGTTTTTGAATCACTTGTCCCAAAATTACGATCAAAAGTAGATGCTGTGATATTGGTAAGCCACTCTGGTGTTGAATATGATAAAAAGATATCGAGAGAAATCAAGGGTGTAGATGTCATTATAAGCAGTCATTGCCATTCTTCGTTTAAAAAAAATGATAAGTTGAATACAAAAATGATAAAAGCACCGGAAATGGGGATGGGATTTGGTGAAATAAATATCGATAATAAATTTGCCATAGGGTTAAAAATTTATAAAATAAACAATAAATCGAAATTATTTAATAAAAAAAATTTATTATTTTTCAATCGATACCTTAAAAAATACTACCAAGGAATGTCTCCGGTTGTTCTGTTAGTAGATTCAAATTTTTCTAATAAATATGATAACCGTAAAGCTTTATGCAAATATATTTCTGGACGTGTCGGAAAATATTTTAATTCCGATATATGCGTCATTAATTATTTTTGCCTAAGAGATGTTTTTAAACAAGGGAATGTAACCAAAGAAGATGTTTATAGAATAGCGCCACTGGAAACAAAATTGGTTAAATTCGCTACTGATATAAAGGAATTTAATGAAATAATTTCGGGAATAAGGAGAGAGACAAAGTCTTCATTGTGCATGTATAAAAATATTAATGATGGGAAGCATTTACAAATCATAACAACAGAATATTTATTCAATAATTATTTTAGAGATTGCTTAAAGGATAAAAAGTATAAACAAGTTATCGATTTAGTTGAATTTATTTCTAAATACTTATTTAAAAAATGATTTTAACAGGAGATTACATTTTTAAAGAGTTATTAAAGGGGAATATTAGTATTTACCCTTTTAAGCGTTCGCAAATTAATCCGAATAGCTATAATTATAGGCTTGGAAAAACTATCAAAGTATTTGATAAATTTGTTAATGGAAAAAGTGTTTTTAAAAAAGTTGTGATCCCGGAATCGGGTTACTTGCTTGAGCCCGGTAAAATGTACTTAGGTAACACATATGAATTTATCGGCAGTAAAAAGTATGCGATGTCATTAATAGGGCGCAGTTCAATGGGCAGGCTTGGTCTTTTTTTACAGGTTTCTGCTAATCTTGGTCATACCACATCATATCATAAATGGACGCTTGAACTTGTAGCATTAAAGCCAATAAAAATTTATCCGAAAATGATTATTGGACAGATATCTTTTTGGACAAATTTTGGCAGAATTTATAAATATGGCGGTAGGTATGCAAAGATAAATAAACCACAAGAATCTTTTATTAATATAAACATACATGATTTTAACAGGGTATAAAATTATCAAAGAGGTTAAAGGCGGTAAAATTAAAATTACTCCTTTTGATCATAATAGAATTACAACAAACTCCTATGATTTGAGGCTTGGGAGCAAGCTTATTAGGTATACATCGAAAACTCTTGATCCTAAAATTAAGCCCGATTTTAAAATTATGGATATACCAAAGAGCGGAATGATAATGCAGGCGGGGGATTTTTTATTGGGAGAGACAGAAGAGATGGTGGGTAGCGATTCTTATGTGCCTATAATACATGCAAAATCAGGAACAGCTCGCATGGGATTATTCGTGCACGTAACAGCCGATTTAATTGATATAGGGTATTATGGAAAGTTTACTTTGCAACTTTTTGCGACATTGCCGGTTAAAATATATCCTTATATGCTTATAGCTCAAGTAAGCTTTTGGCAACCTAAGGGAAAGATAGTTCTATACAAGGGGAAATATCAAAATAGCGACGGGCCAAAGCCGTCAATGTGTTACAAAGATTTCGGCAAAATAAATAAATGAAAATATTAACAGGAATAGATTTACCATTTGCCCCGCTTAGCGGAAGTTTTACGCTTTGCGATGATTTATATGGCAATATAAATGCACAAGATAGTGTTAAATTTTTATCATTACATTCAAATGCTGGGAAAAAATGGTCGAAAATCAAAGAAGTAGATTTATTGAATATCAAGAAGGAAAAAAATACTAATGGGTATGCTAAATATGTTGATAAAATACATTCCTCGATTGAAAAACAAATAAATACTTTTAAACCCGATATAATACATATTCAGCATTTTTGCTTTGGTATGGCGGCGGCTTTTAGTGAAATAGATTTGCCAAAGATCGCCTTTTGTCACGGGACTGATGTTGAATTTGCCATTAAGAACGAAATCCACAGGAAGACTATTAAAAAAGTATTGGAATCATCGGAGAAAGTTGTATTTCCAACAAAAAGCATGTTTTATGATTATAAAAAGCTTTTTCCTAACATAAAGATAAATCCGGTCATAATACCGTGGGGTATCTCGGATGAAATTTTTAAAATCAACAGATCTAGAACGATTTGGCATAAAAATAAATGCAATTTGTTGTATGCTGGGCGTTTGAGTAAAAATAAAGGGGTTGATACAATTATAAAGTCGATGAAATTTTTAGATAAGAGATTTGTTTTAACTATCATCGGTGACGGAGATCAAAAAGATGCTTTGATCAAATTGGTAAAAGAATACGGGTTATCTTTAAGAGTAAAATTTTTAAAATTTCAACCCAGGAAGGAGCTTTGGAAGCTTTTTAATAATTATGACATAATGATTATATCCACTAAAATTATTGAAGCTTTTTGCTTGACAGCTATAGAGGGCCAAGCACACGGTTTGCCTGTAATTCATTCAGATATCGGAGGAACGAAAGATGTTATTGGATTATCAGCACTTAGATTTAGATCGGGAAATTGTTTAGATTTATCGGAAAAGATTAAATCTTTGGCATTTGATTTCAAGAAAATGAATCAGTATTCAAAGATTGGTTTTAAGAATGCCAAAAAATATAAGATATCTCAAACAAAAAGGAAGATTTGGGATATTTCACGTAAAGTAATTAAAAAATAAAAAATATGACAGATTTTATTATTCTCGCTGCAGGGAAAGGCACTAGATTGAAAACGGAAACATCTAAAGCTTTAATCAAAGTCCTCGGGATTCCTATGATACATTATACCGTCGATTTAGCTGAATCGACTGGAATATGTAGTAATATTTTTGTCGTAACATCAAACGTTAATCGCGAAGATATCGAAAAAGAATTATCGGGGGAGAAATGCTATTTTATTATACAGAAAGAACAACTTGGGACAGGAGATGCCGTGAGGTCTGTTATTGATAACAATGCAAATTTAAACGATAATGTTCTTGTATTGTTAGTGGATCATCCTTTAATACCTTTAAATGCGATATTAAAGTTAAATGATGTACATATTAAGGGCGATTCACCATTAAGTATGGTGACGGCTTGTGTCCCTAATTATGAAGGAATATATGCTGGTTTTTATCATGATGGGAGAATAAAACGAGATGAGAATGGAAATATATTGGGAATAATCGAGCCGACGGAGGCGACAGAATATGAAATGAAAATAAAAGAAATAAATACATCCCTTTATATGTTCAATAGAGATTGGCTTATTGAAAATATGTCAAAGATTAAAATTAACGAGAAAAAGGGTGAATATTATTTAACAGATCTCGTAAAGCTGGCGGTTGATCAAGGCGTTAAAATAGGATCGGTTCAGATAGATGCAAAAGATAGTGCAGGAATAAATACTCAAAAAGATTTAGAAACTGTCGAGTCTTTTTTAAAGGAAAAAAATCATGAATAAGACTATAATATTTACCGGTGGGGGGACGGCAGGCCATGTTACTCCTAACTTAGAAATAATTCCATTTTTTATTAACAATGGGTGGAATGTTTTCTATGTTGGATCAAAATACGGTATGGAAAAAGAGATTGTAACTAAATCAGATGTTAGAATAAAATTTTTACCCATACACGCTGGCAAATTACGCAGGTATTTTTCATTACAAAACGTTGTAGATATATTTTTGATTGGACTAGGCATAATTGAAGCATTTATTATAATAAAAAAATATAAACCCGCTATCATATTCTCTAAGGGTGGGTTTGTATCTTTTCCAGTTGTTTTTGCGGCTTGGTTGAATATGGTTCCTGTGCTAATACATGAATCTGATGTTACTCCGGGGTTGTCGAATAAACTTTCAGGTTTTTTTGCTTCAAAAATATTTTCTACATTCTCTGAAACAAGTAAATATACAAATAACAGCAAATTAGAATATATCGGACCAATAATACGCAGTGGTTTTAAAAATGCCAACTATAAAAAAGGATTTGAATACTGTGGCTTTAATAAAAATATACCAGTAATCTTGGTTATGGGCGGTAGTCTCGGTTCGGAAAACATAAACAAAGCGATAAGGAGAGATTTAAATAAACTAATAAATAATTTTCAAATAGTTCATATTTGCGGAAAGAGAAATGTCGATAAAAATATAAAATTTGATAATTATAAGCAGTTTGAATATATCAATGATCAATTTCCTGATGTTTTAGCAATGTCGAAATTGGTTGTCGCTAGAGCTGGCTCAAATTCAATATTTGAATTTTTATTTATGAAGAAGCCGATGATATTAATTCCACTACCGCCTAAATCAAGCCGAGGAGATCAGATAATGAACGCAAAGATATTTAAGGAAAAAGGTTATTGCGAGGTTATTAATGATGAAGATTTAGAAAATGTTTCATCGGATAATGTTATAAGAGTAGCTTACAAAAATAAGGATTATTATATAAAGAATATGCAGAATGTAAATTTTTCAGATAATGCAAAGAAAGTTTATGAATTTATTACAAAGAAATTGGCGAATAAGTGTAAATTGAATAAATAATTTATGATTATTTTTATCAATGGTTCTATAAATTCCGGAAAGACCACAGTTGCTAAAATTTTATTTAAAGAACTACCCAATTTTGTTTTGGTGGAAATTGATGCGTTTCATGAAATGATAAATTGGATGCCGATAAGTCAAGCTGTTCCGATTAACCTTGAGAACGCAGTTTTTGCAATTAAAAATTTTGCAAGAAAAGGGATTAACTCAATAGTCCCATATCCATTGTCCCAAAAAAATTATGATTACATGATGGGCGAGCTTAAAGCTGTTAATACTAAAATTTACGTTTTTACATTATCTCCAAAATTTGATAAAGCACTTACAAATCGAGGAGAGAGGAAACTTACCAATGAAGAAAAAGACCGAATTAAATATCATTATGAAATCGGTATTCATGCGCCAAATTTTGGAGAAATTATTGATAATTCCGAACAAAGCCCGGAAGAAACCGCAAAAGTAATTTTAGATAAAATAAAAATCGCATAAGAAAAGCGTATAAACTGTTTAAGGGGGTATTTTCTCATGGAAGTTAATATTAGTTTATAGAAAAGTTTGACAAGTTTGGGTATGTTAGTGTATAATAAAAGACGATGAGTTGGACATTGAAAATTATAACCCTGGAGGAGTCCAATGAACAGATCAGTCGCAAACGCGCAGCCGATTTCATTGGTTCTCTCCAGAAAGAGAATCAAGAAAAAAGTTGTGGCAAAAAAGACGGTTGGAGAGTTCTTTAACTTTCACATCCGCCTTCTGTTGATCGAGCTTTTCGGCTTGATTTTCAATCACGACTGGATATTTTGGCTGATAGGATCAGCCAACAGGAAGCTCGGACTGATAAAGTCTGTTTTTCTTGTATATCCAGCCACCGAGGAGTACGAAAGAGCGTACACCTATAAGAAAAGGGCAAAGAGAATTGAATGGAGCCCTTGGCTTGTGGGTTTGTTCTGGCAAAACGGAAAAGTTGGCGTAAAATTCGCCATTTCTTCAAGCAACAGTCAATTTGTAGATCCGGGCAATAAGGAAAAACTCCGGAGCGTTGCCGAAAGGATGGAGAAAATCAGGCAACTTTTTCGCGCCGAGCATAAAACTTTTGCCGGCATTCTTCCCGGGGTGTTGCTTGCCAATAGAATGGTGAGAAAAACTCCGGAAGCTGATGTAACGGTTGAAGTTGTGTGCCAGGCAATTGGCAAAGTAAAGTCGCTTGAAGGATTAGGCGATGATACGCCAATTATTGTCCTTGGCGGGAGAGGATTTATAGGACGACGAGTTGTTTCCTCTCTGCCAAAGAACACTGCTTATTGTGTGGACATCGCAGGAAATAATGGTCAATATGCTTGGCCGTCTCATTTGCAGGGCAGGCCCGTGTTGCTCGTCAACATAAGCTTGAACTCTGCATTGGGGCAATATGTCCATCTGCTTTGGCCCGAGGTTGTGATTCTCAACGAAGTTTACCCGGAGCCATCGCAGGAGTTAGTTGAACGATTAGAGGCTGTTGGCTCTCGCTGCTGGCATGTTGCGGGAGTTAAGGCAGGGGCTTTGCCTTCATTTCCCGGCGGTTATCAAGGGGGGATTCCTTGTTGTGCCGCATGGCAATCCGATGAGATGGAGGTTTTGCTCAAAAAGATCGTTTAGGGCTTGTCATGGATTTGACAGGCCCTTTTTTGTTTTTTAATTTTGGTGGTATAATAAAAAAATATGTTTAATTTATTGTTTGATCCAATTAATATATCGTTAATTTCCACCGCTCTGCTAAATTTCTTTTTGGGATTGCTAATTTTTATTAGTGGGAAAAATAAGAAAATAAATATTGTATATAGTTTAAATATTGTCGCCATTATTAGTTGGATATTGGCAATGTTTTTTTATCGTTCTTCACCTAAAGAAACCAACTTGCTCTGGTGTACAATTTTGTATGTTACGCCAACTCTAATTGCCAGCAGCTTTTTATATTTTACTTATATTTTTCCTTCGCAAAAAGAAAAATATTTTTTTTGGAGAACTGTTCTAATTTTTGGCATAAATTTATTAATAATAATTTTGGTAATTTGGCCCGGGTTTATAATAAAAGGAGTCAGTGTTAGGCCTGGCTTAGAAAAACAAATAATTTTTACTTCATACTATTGGTTTTATTTCTTGTATACCTCGATATTTTTTTCTCTCGGATTTTTCCGGCTTTTTGTAAAATATTCAAAAAGCATCGGAATAGAACGCTTGCAGATAATTTATCTTGTGACAGGATATTCTTTAGCCACAAATCTTGCTTTTGTCACAAACTTAATAATGCCATGGATTGGGTTTTTCTTTTTGAATTGGCTTGGACAGGTTTTAACTTTTATAATGGTAGTTTTTACAACTTATGCAATTTTTAAGCACCACCTTCTTAATATCAAAATTATAGCTACTGAATTATTTGCGCTGGCTCTTTGTGTTGTAATATTGATCAGAACTTTTTTGTCGAACAATTTTCAGGATTTATCAATAAATATAGGAATTCTTGTCAGCATTGTGCTTTTTGGAATATTGCTTATTACAAGCGTTATCAGGGAAGTTGAACAAAAAGAAAAAATGGAACAAATGGCAAAAGATATAGAAAAGGCTTATGAATCGGAGAAAATGTCAAAAGAAAAAATTGACGAGGCAAGGGTGGAAGACGAAGCTCTTTTGTCAAGCATTGGAGATGGAGTTATTGCCATAGATAAAACCGGAAAAATAATGTTTATAAACGAAGCTGCTGAAAAAATGTTGGGATATAGCCAAGCAGAAGCTGTAAGCAAACAGGTCGAAAATGTTTTGCTTGTGCAAAATGAAAAAGGCGAGCCAGTGCCAAAAGAAAGAAATTGGCTTTATAATGTTTTGGTTTTCGGCAAGAAAATAGTTACCGATGCCGCCAGCAAGCCGGATGCCGTAAATTATTATGTTAGAAAAGATAAAACAATGTTTCCTGTGGCGGTTACCGTTGCGCCAATTGTTTTAGGCGAACAAATAATTGGCGCGGTAGATGTGTTTCGCGACATTACTGTTGAAAAGCAAATAGATAAATCCAAAAGCGAGTTTGTGTCGCTGGCGTCGCACCAATTGCGTACTCCGCTTACTGCAATAAAATGGTATGCGGAAGTGCTTATGCGCAAAAAAGAAGGCAATAATATTACTTTAAAGCAGAAAAAATATCTGCGGGAAATTTTACACGGAAACGAACGGATGATAAAATTAATAGATGTAATGTTAAACGTTTCACGGCTTGAAGCAGGCAAAGTAAAAATAAATTTAGAGCCAGCAAACATAAAAGAGCTTTTGACAGACATAATAAAAGAGCAAAAATTTGACATTAACCATAAAAAACAGAAATTTACTTTTTTTTGTCAAAACGGCTTGCCGGAGATTATGACGGACAAAAATTTATTTAGGCTGGTTTTTCAGAATCTTATTTCCAATGCTATAAAATATACTCCCGATAAAGGCGAAGTTTCCTGCAAAGTTGAGAAAAAAGATGAAAATATTTTAATTGAAGTTGAAGATACGGGCATTGGAATTCCAAAAGACCAGCAAAAAAGAATTTTTGAAAAATTATTTAGGGCCGACAACGCGTTTTCGCACACAGGCGAGGGTAACGGGCTTGGGCTTTACGCGGCCAAAGCAACAGTTGAAAATTTGGGCGGGAAAATTTGGTTCAATTCCGAGCAAGGAAAGGGCACAGAGTTTTTTGTTAATTTTCCCATTAAAACTTAATTTGCTTGTTGACAGGCAAATTCACGGGTGTATCATTAAAAGAATATATTATGAATAGAGAAATATACGTAATAATAGTTGAAGTTTTCTCTTTTTTGGTTGTTGGCTTGACTGTGGCTTTTGTGATTGGCTGGTATTTATCAAGAAGAGCGGAAATAAAAAGATACCGCAGGATTTTGCTTTCAAAGCGCGACGTTGAATCTTCATATAATCTTATAAAAAAAGACATAAATTCAGCGCTAAAAAATATTTCAGGAGACACTTTAAGCGAAGGCAGAATAAACGAAATAAAACATTTGCTTATGCGCGTTGATGAAAATATTGAAAAAATGAATAAATATGTGGCGCAAGGCATTAAAATAATCGGCAAATATGATATTATAAAAAAAATAGATAAATCATTAAAAATTGACTAAAATGCTAAATAAAAAAATGAAAGTTTTAATTGTCGAAGATGAAGATGCGCTGTCTGACGTTGTGAAAGAAGAGCTTCGCGGCCATGGCTACGACGCCAAGGTTGCCCCGGACGGAGAAGAAGCTTTAAGGCTTGCCAAATCGTTTAAGCCCAGCTTGATTTTGTTAGATTTAATTTTGCCAAAAAAGGGCGGGCTGGATGTTTTGGCAGAGCTGAAGGCCGAAGCAGAATTAAAAGCCATACCGGTTATCGTGCTGTCCAATTTGGCGGAAGACGAAAGCATAAAAAAAGCTTTTTCAATTGGCGCCATTGATTATTTTGTCAAAAGCCAGCATTCCATTTACGAAGTTGTGGAAAAAGTCCAAAAGTATTTAAAGTAATTTCTAAACAAAGGGAAAAGATGCATGCAAAAAGCAAATTCAAGAGGGTTTGGATTATTAGATTTTATTATTATAGGATCAGTAATAAGCATTTTAGTCTTCATAATAATTTCGAATATTATGGCTCATGCTTATTAACGGTACAATAAAAAAATATGGCTGTAGATAAAAGAACATTTATTATTGTGGCGGTAATTGTTGCCGTTGTTCTGCCGGCTATTGTTTTGGTTTTTCATAGGACTTTTTTTCCGATAATTATTTCTATGCAAAAAACTTTTACTTCCGCCGCCTTAACAAACGGGACAACCGGCGTTCCGCCCATGCTGATGAAGCTTTTTAAATAAAATTGTATGGAAAAAACAAATAAAAAAATTCTTATTGTTGAAGATGATAAATCGTTTCTTTGGATTTTAAAGCAAAGTTTTACAGAAGAAGGCTTTATGGTTTCTTTTGCAACAGACGGTCAAAGAGGCCTTGACGCTGCAGAAAGAGAAAAGCCCGACTTGATTATTTTGGATATTTTAATGCCAAAAGTCGATGGCATAACCCTGGCAAGGGAGTTGCGGAAAAAAGGCATAAGTTCTCCAATTATTTTTTTGACAAATTTAAAAGACACAGAGCATATTGGCGAGGCAGTTGAACTGGGAGAGGGGACTGACTACGTGGTAAAATCTGACATTCATATAGATCAAATTATTGAAATGGTCAAAAAAAAGTTGGGAGCAAAATAATTTTATTAAAAAATAAAAACGAACCCTGTTCAGCGGGGGTTTTTTGTGTTATTATTTTTTAATAGGGGCGTGGTGAAATGGTATCATAAGGGTCTCCAAAACCCTTGGTCTGGGTCCGATTCCCAGCGTCCCTGCCATGGATTTATTAGATCAACAACTTATAACAAATTATTTAGGTGGGGATAATAATTCCTTGGAGCTTTTGATTAAAAAGTATTTAAAGTATATCTATAATTTTGTTTACAAGAATGTCGGTGACCAGGCTTCTGCCGAGGACATAACACAGGAGGTCTTTATCAAGGTTTGGAAAAACATCAGAAAGTTTGATCAGAATAAAAATTTTAAGCCATGGATTTTTCAGATAGCTAAAAATACATCTGTAGATTTTTTAAGAAAGAAAAAAACCATACCCTTCTCAAGATTTGAAAACGAAAAAGGACGGAACCCATTCATTGAAAACATTGTTTCAAAACCATTAAATCTATTAGAAAATTTTGGTGATAAAAGAACCTTGGCAATTGCGATGCATGGCTTAACTGGTGAAGAACAAAAATTAATAAATTTAAGGCATAATGGCGGAATGAGTTTTAAAGAAATTGCAGAAACGTTTCAAGAATCAATAAATACCATAAAGAGTAGGTATCGTAGAATAATTATAGACCTTAGAAAAAATACTAAAATATAGAAAGGATGCACCAAAGTGCATCCTTTTTGCGTATAAAAAATATGGATATAGAGCCGCCAAAAGAATTATTCGGAAAAATACTAAAACGCATTCATAGAGAAGAGCGCCTTTTGGTGTTTAGAAAGGTTGTTATTTTTTCTGTCATGATAACGGGATCTTTAGTGGGGTTTGTGCCATCTCTTAAAATGCTTTTAGCTGATTTTAGACAATCTGGATTTATTAATTTCTTTTCTCTAATTTTTTCTGATTTCACAGTAGTGAGAACCTATTGGCAGAGTTTTGCAATGATTCTTTTAGAGACTTTACCTGCCTTAAGCTTAGTTCTATTTTTAGGTGTTTTACTAATACTTTTGCAGTCAATAAAATCTTTAACAAAAAATTATTATGAATACAAACAATATTTTAGAATCAAAATTATTTAAAGCAATAATTTTAAGCATAGCCGTATTAATTATATTGGTTTTTGTTTTTGGACTTGGAGTATTTGTTGGCACGAAAAAAGCGGACTTCTCTTTTAGGTGGGCAGATCAATATCATCGTAATTTTGGCGGTCCACAAAGAGGATTCTTTGGAGACATAATGGGTAACCAGTTTACAAATAGTAATGGTGTTTTTGGTCAAATATTAAAAATTGACGGCCAAATTTTAATTATAAAAGGTAGGGGCAATGCGGAAAAAAGTATTTTAGTCAGCGATAAAACATCTATTATCCGACAAAGGGATAATATAAAATTATTTGACTTAAAGACTGATGACATTGTTGTAGTCATAGGAGAACCCAACGATAACGGTCAAATAGAAGCAAAACTTATTCGCGTACTTCCACCGCCGCCGATGACTTTGAGACCAGATACACATAAATTTCATAAATTTTAAAATGATTAATATAATTAAAAAAATAGCAAGTGTAATTAAGGTTTTTACATTAAAACATAAAATAATAAGTTTAATAATAATTTTATGTTTATTGGGCGGGGGATTTTGGATATATAAATCTTTAACCAATAATGACGGCCAAACTAGCTATGTTTTGGGTGCCGTTGCGAAGGGGACAATAATTTCTTCTATTTCTGGAACAGGACAAGTTTCGGCTTTTGATAAAATAGATGTCAAACCAAAGGTTTCAGGAAAAATTGTATATATTAATATTCAAAAAGATAATGAGATTAAAGCAGGAACGTTTTTGGCGCAGATTGATGCGCGAGATGCCCAGAGCGCTGTGCAAAGCGCAGAAAACGATTTAGATAGTGCTCGGTTGTCGTTAACTGATATTAATGGTGAAGCTAAAGACGCGCTTGATGCAGCTTATGATAAGGGATTAGATGCTCTAACAACTACATATAAGGATTTAGCTTCAATGAAAGCTAATTTGGATAGTATGTTTTTAGAAAGTAGTTATAATGGTAATGACAGCGATATTAATTATTATCTTGATTTTGTGCGTTTTTATGATGAAAAAACAAATGATCTAAGTTTTTGGATAACTGATGCTAAACAAAAATATTCAGATATGCAAAAAAACATGGATACGGTCGAGGAAATAGGATGGACAATTAGTAAAAATTCTCAAGCATCTCAGATTGAAAATATAGTCGCAGAAACTTACAATTCTGTAAAAATATTTTTAGATTTAATTAGACAAACATCTAATCTTACACAAAGGTATCAAAAGATTTCTGAAACAAAAAATTTAACAACTCCTATTAAAACAGCAGCAACCACAACACAAATAACTCAACTAAGCGCCGCCCTTGAAGCGCTTATTAAAGACACAGCAACTCTTTTAACTGCAAAATCTGATATAACCGCCAAGAAAGTTGCTCTTTCTAAGGCAAATATAGATATAAAATCTCAAAATTTAAGTATGCAGAAATATGAAAATGCGCTTTTAGATGCAAAGGAAAATTTGGCAAAATATTATATATATTCTTCTATAGATGGTATTATTTCTGCGGTTGATTCTACAATTAAAACAGGGGATATAATTTCTTCAGGAATCGTTTTGGGATCTATCGTTACCAAACAACAAGTTATTGAAATTTCTTTAAATGAAGTTGATGCTGTTAAAGTAAAGACAGGCCAAAAAGTAACAATAGCTTTTGATGCTCTTCCAGATATAACTGCTACGGGTTCTGTCGTAGATGTCGATATTGTTGGAGTTGTAAGCCAGGGGGTAGTAAGTTATGGAGTAAAAATTGCTTTAGATATTATAGATAGCCAAATAAAGCCTGGAATGAGTGGGAGTGTGAATATCATAACCGAAACAAAACAAAATGTTTTAACTGTGCCCAACGGAGCGGTCAAATCAAAAAACGAAGCCTATTATGTTTTAGTTCCAGGCTCGCCCGCGCCAATACAAAAAACAGTAGAGGTGGGAGTTGCCGATGACACCAACACAGAAATAATTAGCGGATTAGCCGAGGGGGATCAAATTGTCATTAGAACAATCTCCAATAGTAAATCTGCCACCCCTACAATCCCTTCCACAACAAGACAAGCAACGCAGGGCCTATTTGGCCCGGGAGGACGATAATAATAATTGTATGATCGAAGTTAAAAATATAGTAAAAATATATCAAACAGGAAGTGTTGGCTTTCAGGCTCTATCAGGAGTTAACTTTACAATAAAAGACGGAGAATTTGTTGCGATAATGGGGCCTTCCGGTTCCGGCAAATCAACTTTAATGCATATTCTAGGAGCCATAGATATTCCAACAACTGGGACATATTTTTTAGATGGAAAAGACGTTTCGACATTAAATGAGGGTGAGCTTGCTGATATAAGAAAAAATAAAATAGGTTTTGTTTTTCAGGCATTTAATCTTTTACCAAGGGCAAGCGCAATAAGAAATGTATCTTTGCCATTAGTTTATACTGGCACCACGAAAGAAGAGCGAGAAAAAAGAGCAAAACAAGCATTAAAAGCGGCTGGGCTAGAAGAAGAATCTTTCAGCCATCTATCTAATCAACTATCTGGCGGACAAATTCAAAGAGTTGCAATTGCTAGGGCATTAGTTAATAATCCAACTGTAATTTTAGCCGATGAACCAACAGGAAATCTTGATTCGAAAACAGGCGAAATAGTTTTGGAAACATTTAAAAAACTCAATAAAGAACACGGAAGAACGATCATTCTTATTACCCACGAACATGACGTTGCTGAACACGCCGATAGGATTATTTTTCTTAAAGACGGTTTAATTGTAAGCGATATAAGAAAAAAATGAAAATAATAGATATATTAGAAGAAACATTTTTAGCCTTATTATCGAATAAAGCCAGAACAGGCTTAACTATTTTAGGTATTGTTATTGGAATAAGTTCTGTAATTGTAATGGTGTCTGTGGGGCAGGGAGCAACATTGTCAATTCAGGCAAGTATAGAATCAACAGGGTCTAACCTTTTAATGATAACACCGGGTGTTGCAAGGAACATTGGTTATTCTGCTCGTTCGGCTGGCGGTACGGCTCAGTCGCTTACCATAGATGATGCTGACGCGATAGCAAACGAAGTTTCATCTGTTATATATATGACACCACAGGTTACAGGAAGGTATCAGGTTGTTTATAAAGGGAATAATACGAACACATCTGTAATCGGAACAGGTGATACGTATCCTTTCGTTAGAAATTTAAGCATAGATAAGGGAAATTTTATTACCACACAGGACGTTGAGAATACCACAAAAGTGGCGGTAATCGGTCCGACAGTTGTAATAGATTTATTCGGCCCAGATGCGGTGGCTGATGACGTCATAGGGCAAACAATAAAAATAAATAAAATAGAATTCAAAGTTATAGGAGTTACAAAAACCAAGGGCGGAACAGGATTTCAAAATCAAGATGACAGAATTTATATACCTTATACGGTTTCACAAAGATATTTTTCCGGAAATAAATATTTGTCAGAAATTGATTTACAAATAAGTAGTTCTGATTTGATGACATCTGCTCAGAATGAAGTTACAAGTTTATTGTTGGCCCGTCACAATATCGCAGATTCGACATCGGCCGATTTTACCGTACAAAATCAGTCCGATATATTATCCAGTATTTCAAGCGTAAGCCAGACCCTCACGATTTTGCTTGGAGCCATAGCCGGAATTTCTTTGCTTGTCGGTGGAATTGGAATTATGAATATGATGCTTACCACAATTACAGAAAGAACAAGAGAAATAGGTTTACGAAAGGCTATAGGCGCAAAAGCGAAAGACATCACAACACAGTTCTTGACCGAAGCAGTTGTTTTAACATTTTCTGGCGGAGTAGTTGGAGTTTTTCTTGGTTGGATAATTTCTTGGGGTATAAAATATTTTAATTTATATCAAACACAGGTTTCGTTTTTCTCGGTACTTTTAGCAGTTGCTGTTTCTGCCGCCATCGGGATTATTTTCGGATATTATCCAGCCAAAAGGGCAGCTAAACTTAATCCAATAGAGGCATTACGTTATGAATAATAAAATTAATAATAATTAAAAGTATAAACATATGAAAAAATCACATTTAATCGTAGTAATAATTATTTTGGCAGTTGTAGTGATGGGAGGATCTTTTTATGGAGGTATGATCTATGTCAAAAGTCAAAACCCACGTGGAGGGTTTAATGGTGGAAACTTTCAAACAAGAGTTAACAGGGTTGGAGAGAATGGTTCTAATTTTATTTCAGGAAACATTATTTCTAAAGATAACAACAGTATTACATTGAAATTATTAAATAATGCCGGCTCGAAGATAATTTTTTATTCAGAAAATACGCAAGTTAACAAACAAGCCGCAGGGACACCAGATGACTTAGTAGTTGGAACATCATTAAGCGTAACTGGTACAACAAACTCCGATGGAAGCGTAACAGCGCAAAGCATTCAAATACGACCAGCTGGGCAGATTAAACCAGGTTTATAGAACGAGTTGCCACGCATGAGCGAAAATCTAAACTAATTTATGCCAGTAAACGCTGGTATTTTAGTTAGATTTGGGATATAAATAAGAAGCAAAGGCGAATCGGGTGAAAAAATGATAAAGAATAATGCAAACAAAAGTTCAAACATTTCTGTAAACGACTTGATTCTGTTTTGCATACATTCAGTAATTTTGAATTCCGAACAATGCAGTTTTGATCGCCTTGTAAAGGAATGTTTTACTTTATTCCCCGGGACGTTGCGCTTTATGCGCTATCCAATTTGGCCCGAAACATATTTTATTTTAACAAAAACCGGAGCAGAAAAAGCGGCAGCTGTTTCTAAATCATTAAGGCAAGGAAAACTACTATGAAAAGAGACTTTTCAAAAATTTCCGTAAAGCAATTAAAAAACATTGCAAAAGCAGCCGGAATTGTTTTTCTGTTGGCATTTTTTTACGTGTGTTTTGAAATTTATATTCCTATAAACCCTGGTTCCCATGAAACAGCTATTTACACAGTTCAAAAGGGCTGGGGGGACGATGAAATTGCAAGAGACTTGGAGAAACTTGGAATAATCAGAAGCAATTATTTTTTCAGGCTTTATGTTGTTGCTTCCCTCCAGCATTCATCGCTAAAAGCAGGGGAATATAATTTGTCCCCCAAAATGTCTATTTACCAAATTGCCAAAAAAATGGCAGCAGGAGATATTATAAAAGATACAGTGGTAGTTTTGGAAGGCTGGGACGCAAAAGACATTGGAAAATATTTAGAAGCAAAAGGAATTTGCAAACAAAATTATTTTATTTCCCTTACGAAAAAAGATTACGCGGGCGATTTTTCTTTTTTAAAAGACAAGCCAAAAGATGAAGGTTTGGAAGGCTATCTTTTTCCGGACACTTACCAAATTTCAAAAGGCGAAACTTGCGAAGATATTTTAAGCTTGATGCTGGATAATTTTGACAAAAAATTAACGCCCGAATTAAACAAAGAAATTGCAAACCAGAAAAAATCTATTTTTGACATTGTTACAATGGCTTCAATTATTGAAAAAGAAGTCAGGAAAATGGATGAAAAAGAAATTGTTTCGGGAATTTTGTGGAAACGTATCAGTATTGGAATGCCCTTACAGCTTGATTCAACGGTAAATTTTATTACAGACGGAAACGACCCAAGTGTTTCAATTAAGGCAACAAAAATTGATTCGCCTTACAATACCTACAAATACCATGGCTTGCCCAAAGGACCAATTTCAAATCCGGGATTGGGTTCTATTTTGTCTGCAATTTATCCTAAAAAAACAAATTATTGGTTTTGGCTTTCAGACGGCATAACGCATTTTAGCGAAACATTGCAACAGCACAACATTGCTAAAGCAAAATATTTAGACTAATTTAAAAAATATGACGGCAGAAGTTTTAATAATAGCCATTATTTCAATTTTGATTATTCTTGTAATTGCCGGAATTTTCACTTTTCAAAAAAATAAAAAGTTTGAGAAAGACTTAATAAAAAGGGAGAAAAGTGCCAGGCGCAAAATGTATGAAATTGCAATTTTAAATGAACTTGGAGATAAAGTGGGATATTCGTTAAATGTACAAAATATTGCAGAGATGATAATTGGATCTTTGCGCCAGTTTATAGAATATAGCGCCGCATCTTATATGCTTTTTTACCCAGAAAAAATAATTTTTCGGACATATATTGAAAAACCAGTTTCTCATAAATTTATCCGTGATATAAAAGAAAAAATGTTAAATTCTGCGGGGGTGCTTTTGAATGCTGATTTTAAAAATACAAAAATTGATGAAGCATTATGGGGGTCTAATTTAAGCAATGAAGCAAATGATTCGGTAGGATCGTTTTTTAATATTCCTTTGGCAATATCAGGTAAGACTGTCGGTCTGGTGACCGTGGCAAGCAAGGAATCTGGTTTTTACAAAGAAGAAGAAATAGATATTTTATATAAAATATCCCAGCAGGCAACAGAAGCAGTAATGAGGTTGCAGATGGTTGTGGAGCAAGAAAAGAGCAAGTTAAATGCAATGGTGGCAAGTATGGCAGATGGAGTAATAATGACAGACATGGATTTCAAAGTTCTTGTGGTAAATCCTGCAGCAAGGAAGGTCGCAGGTTCTGAAAATAAAAGCGATCCGTCCATAGCTGATTTTACTCTTTGCCTTAGGGGAAAGTTTGATTTGAGGGATAAAATTGAAGAAAGCATAAGACTGGAAAAAGTTTTTGTTTCCGATGAAATTTCTCTTCATAGCGGTTTTTTTCAAATCATAATTTCTCCCGTTAAAGACAGATGGAAATCATTGGGGTGCGTTATTGTTTTTCGCGATATAACCCGCGAGAAGGAGATACAAAAAATTAAAGATGATTTTACATCAATGATAGTGCACGAACTTAGGTCGCCTTTAGATTCAATAAAAAAAATGATAGAATTAATTCGGATGTCCGAAGTAAAAAAGCAAAAACAGGAGGAATGTTTTAAAATGATATACAGCAGTTCTTCAGATATGCTTTCGCTTGTCAATAATATTTTAGATGTTGCTAAAATTGAAGCCGGAAAATTTGAACTTGTAAAACAGCCTTCGGATATAAAAGAAACTGTCAAAAGACGAATATCATTTTTTGACATAGCCGCTAAAGATGCTAAAGTAGAATTAATAAGCCAATTTGGCAAAGATCTTCCGGACAAAGTTGAGTTTGATCCGCACATGATTTCTGAGGTTTTGAATAACCTTATTTCCAACGCGATAAAGTTTAACAAAAAAAATGGTAGTATAATTATTCAAGTTTTAGTTCACAAAAACGGAAAAAGCATAGAAAACGAAGCAAAAGATTCAAAAATAAACTGGTTTATAAAAAATGATATTACGGCTATTCCTGATTCGTTGATAGTTGCCGTTACCGATACGGGCGCTGGCATAGCTTCAGAACAAATAAATAAACTTTTTAACAAATTCTTTCAGGTTAAAAGCGCGTTTGCGCAGAAAGGGGGAACAGGTTTGGGTTTGGCCATAATCAAAAGTATTGTTGAATCTCATGGCGGCGTTGTGGGCGCAGAATCAGTTGAAGGGCAAGGGGCAACTTTTTATTTTTCTCTTCCAATAAATGCGGCGGAAATTAGGGAATAATATTAATAATTATAAAAAATGGACACAAATAAAAAAATTCTAATTGTAGAGGACTCAAAAAATTATCTGTGGATTATTTCTAACGAACTTGAGAGGCAGGGATATATTGTATTTACTGCTGAAAACGGAGAGGATGGTTTGGTTGCTGCAAAAAAAGAAAAGCCCGATTTAATTCTTTTAGACATTGAAATGCCTAAAATGGACGGTATGACTATGTCTAAAAAGTTAAGAGAATTCGATACTAAAACGCCAATTATATTTTTGACAAATAGGGGCGATTTAAAGCATATTAGCGACGCGATTGAAGTGGCGGCAGATTACATTATTAAATCTGACATAAACACAGAGGGTATTGCAGACAGAGTCAAAGAAAGATTAAACCTTAAATAAGAGTATTGACAATAATTAAGTTATAGATTAAGATACAAGCATAATTAAAAGCCACAGACGATAGCGTAGCGAAAGCGTAAATCCTATCTAGGCGACTAACCCAACTTTGTTGGGCGAAATGTCTGTGGAAACAGGCATTTTTTATTCTTAAAAAATTAGCAAGGTGTCGCAACGTAATTTTAGCACTAAGGCATTTTATAAATCATGCTAAAATTACGAAGTGAATTTACTCGCTTGCTCGCAAATTCATGGCGCTTACAAAAGAGCAAAAAATAAAGCAAATAGAAAATATAAAAGAAAAAGTTTCAAAACAGAAATCGGTAATTTTTGTTGATTTCTCAAAAGTTGCTTCAAAAGATATGTTTTCTTTGAGGAAAAACTTAAAAGAAGCCGGATGCAATTTGAAAATTGCTAAAAAAACTTTGGTAAGAATTGCTTTCGGGCAGTCAAACATTTCCTTTTGGAACAAAATAATGCCCAGCATTCCCGGACAGTTGGCATTGGTGTTTGGAATTGAAGACGAAATAGCCCCGGCTAGAATTGCAAATAATTTTGCAAAAACCCAAGAGAACTTCAAAATTTTAGGAGGAATTTTTTCCGCCCAAGGCGGACCAGCCTCGGGCTGGGAATTTATTGCAAAAGAAAGGGTTTTAGAATTGGCAAATATACCGCCAAGAAACGAATTACTGGGCAGATTGGTTGGATCAATTTACAGTCCGGTATCAAGTTTTGTAAGAGTGTTAGATAAGGTTAGGCAAGCAAAAGCCTAACACTTATACCAGACATTATAAAAATATATAAAGTGGTATAAAATTAGAGAAAATAAAAATTA
Organism: Candidatus Staskawiczbacteria bacterium RIFOXYB1_FULL_37_44; assembly: GCA_001822065.1. GTDB lineage: Bacteria > Patescibacteriota > Minisyncoccia > Minisyncoccales > Staskawiczbacteraceae > XYD1-FULL-39-28. The sequence goes on from MHPJ01000009.1 coordinate 65,038, forward strand.
ATTAATAATAGCGGCATCGCCACAATTTATACAAATGTATTTGATATATCATGTATAAATCGCGGCATGAATTTATTCGCTCCGCTACATAAATTCATATGACAGACGAAGTAAAAGTTGAAATACCGGAAAAATTTCAAAAACTGGTAGCCGAAATAGAAAAAATGCCGATTGTAGAATTGGCAGAACTGGTAAAAGTTTTGGAAAATAAATTTGGAGTTTCAGCCGCCGCTCCAGTGGTTGCCGCTTCCGCCGCAGGCTCCGGCGAGCCAACGGAGGAAAAAACATCTTTTAATGTTGAATTGAAAGAAGTTGGAGCCCAAAAAATTGAGGTCATTAAAGTTGTCCGCGACGTAACTGCAAAAGGATTAAAAGAGTCAAAAGATTTGGTTGACGCAGCCGTAGCCGGCACAGCCCAATTGGTAAAAGAGGGTGTAAAGAAAGAAGAAGCCGATGAAATTGCAAAGAAATTTACAGCAGCGGGAGCCAAGGTAGAAATAAAATAAATTTTGCGTTCGGAAATCAAAGCTAAAAGACAGTCTTGCTTATGCGGGACTGTTTTTTTGTTGAAAAAATGTTAAAATTATAAATAAGGACGAGTAGCTCAATGGTCAGAGCACTGCATTCACATTGCAGGGGTTACAGGTTCGAATCCTGTCCCGTCCACTTCATAATATGGCTAGTTATAAAAAACTTTTTTGGACAGAACATTCTAAAATAAAAATGCGGCAGTATGGTTTGTCGAAACAAAAATTGCTGGGAATTTTATACCGGCCGGAAAGAAAAGAGCAGGGGATTGCGCCGGGCACCAGCGCTGTAATGAAAACAAACAAAACGTTTTTTAGAGAGAAACAAATAACTTTGGAAAAAGCCCTTCGGCAGGCTCAGGGTCTAACGACCTGGCAAAAACCCAAAAAAGCACCTGGCGAAATTTGGATAATGTTTAAAGATATCAGAAAAAAAGAAGAGGGAGAAGTAAGAAAAATAATAAGCGCGTGGCGTTATCCTGGAATTTCAAAACCTGGCGAGGAAATTCCAATTCCGGAAGATATAAAAAACGAAATACTAAATAATTTAATGTGATAACTCGTCATTGCGAGGAGCCCGCAGGCGACGCGGCAATCTATAACTCTGGATTGCTTCGTCGCTACGCTCCTCGCAATGACAACAATTATGATAAACAAAATTTTAGGTTATGTTTTGCTAGTTTTGGGAGTAGTAATTATGGTTTTTACCCTTTGGCAATCTTATAATATTTTTACCGCAAAAGTTGCGGCGCCCTTAATTTTCAGAACCCAGGTTCCTTTGCAGCAATCTGCGAGCGCTACTGATGTTCAAAAACAAATGAATGATGCGGTAAAGCAACAATTAAACCAAATTCTACCCCCGGATTCCATTACAAAAATTTTAAATTTGACAAGCTGGTCTCTGCTGGCGTTTATTTTAATTATGGGAGGTGGCGCAGTTTCTGGAATTGGTGTAAAATTGCTAAATGGAAACAAATAACAAGCAAAATATTTTAATAATGTGGGCTTTGTGGCAGTTTTATGAAATGCCGGTGTTTTTATTTTCGGTTTGGAAAAGCTATATTTTATTTTCCCTAAATTATTTTTCCTTGGTAAATTTGCTAAAATCGCTTTTTTCTCCATGGCGCCATTATCGGTGGAATTATCCCAAGCTAATAAATATGGGCGAATTTTTTAACACTTTAATTTCTAATACATTTTCCAGAATTATAGGATTTTTTATGAGAATTATTTTAATTATTGCCGGAATTTTATTCCAAATTTTTGTTATTTTTGCGGGAGCTGTAATTTTGCTGGCTTTTGTTTTGCTCCCGGTTGCCGTAATCGCAGGGATTTTTTTTATTTTTTATGTTTGAATTTAATTTGCAAAACACGGAAGTTATAAGAGCGGTAAAAACGGAAAGGTTTTGGATTTTTAGGTTCGCGGATTTTTTTAAAAATCTTTTTTTGTTTTTGTTTATTCTTTCTTTGGCCAATTTAATTTCTTCTTTTTTGGGTTTTGCGTCCGAATATGTTGCCATAAAAATAGCTGTATTGTTTTTTGCCGTGTTTCTTGTTTTTTGGAATATTAATTTGTTTGTAAATTTAAAAATTAAAAAGCCGAAAATTTTAGCCGGCAGCAATTTAGCCGATCGCTTAAGTTTCGATTCTGCAAAAATTGTTTTAGACGCAATGTCTTTTTGCAAGAAAAGAAAAATAAATGTATGCGCAACCGCATTATTTTGTTCAGCGCTAAAATTGGGCAAGGATACAAATTTAATTTGTATAAGGCTTGGGTTAAATCCTAAAAAATTGCAATCGGATATTAAAAATTGTTTAGAAAAAATGCAGAGGCAAGGCGCTAATGAGCTGGTTTTTTCTGATGATTTTAAAAAAACTATTGAACTCGCGTATAAAATTTCTGCAGACAGGCAGCGCGCAATCATCGGCGAAAAAGAAATTTTGACGGCTTTGGCAAATGAAGATGAATTTTTTAAAAAAATTTTGGTTGAGTTTGATTTGAAAAAAGAAGATGTTGAAAATTTAACATTATGGCTGGATTCATCGCCCCGCGAAAATTTAATGGGCACTGGATCCATGGGAAAGGATTGGTCTTTTGGATATACCGTAACTTTAGATAGATTTTCTACAGATTGGCGGAGGGTTATTTCAAAATGGAAGTTTAGAAAAATCATCGGCCATAAAAAAGAAGTTGAGGAAACTGAAACAATTTTGGCCAAACCGGAAATCGCCAATGTTTTGATTGTTGGAAATCCCGGCACAGGCAGAAAAAGCATCGTGCAGCAGCTGGCGCAAAAATGCTATTTGGGAACTTCTTTGCCCCAGTTAAATAATAAAAGGGTGGTTGAGCTGGATTGCGTTTTGCTTGCCGCGCAAATTCCGGATTTTGAAAAATTGGAATCTGCGTTAAACCAAATATTTTCTGAAGCCGCAATGTCTGGCAACGTAATTTTAGTTGTTGATGATATTGAAAATTTTGTCGGCCAGAAAGCGCAAAGAGCCGGCGCTTTTGATATTTCTGGAGTGCTTTCAAAATATTTGCCTTTGCCAAATTTTAAATTTATTGGCATAACGTCTTACGAAGGGCTCCACAAAAGCATAGAAGAAAATTCTTCGTTTGCAAGTTTGTTTGAAAAAGTTGAAGTTTTGGAAGTTGCGGAAGCTGAAACAATAAATATTTTACAGTCTGTGGCTTTGGAATTGGAATATAAAAATAAAATGCTGGTTTTATATCCTTCTATCCGCGAAATTGTAAATTTGACTACCAGATATATGCCCAGTCTGCCTTTTCCAAAAAAAGCTTTGGATGTTTTACAGGAAGCTGTTATTTATGCCCAAAAAAATAAAGAAAAAATTGTTTTGCCCCATCACATTGCAGAAATCATTTCTAAAAGAACAGATATTCCTGTTGGAAAAATGGAGCTGAAAGAAAAAGAAACATTGCTTAATTTGGACAATTTAATCCACCAAAGAATTGTAAATCAAGCCGAAGCAGTTAGCGAAATTTCCATTGCAATGCGAAGAGCCAGAATGGGAATCGGCTCTAAAACTCGGCCAATGGGAACATTTTTATTTTTAGGCCCGACAGGAGTCGGAAAAACCGAAACTGCAAAAGCCTTGGCTCAAATTTATTTTGGCAGCGAGGCAAAAATGATAAGGCTTGATATGTCGGAATTTCAGTCAATTTCAGATATTTCCAGGCTGATTGGAGCTGTAAGTCCAATTGAAATGCAAGGCCTTTTGACCACTCCTGTAAGAGAAACTCCATTTTCTTTGGTTTTGCTGGACGAAATTGAAAAAGCGCATAAAAACATTTTAAATTTATTTTTGCAAGTTTTAGACGAAGGCCATATTACAGACGGGCAAGGCAGAAAAGTTGCTTTTAGCAACACAATAATTATCTGCACATCAAACGCCGGATCAGAAGATATTTTCAATAAAATTGAACAAAACCAGCCCGTAGTAAAAGATAAATTATTGGATGGGCTTTTTGCAAAAAAAATATTCAAGCCAGAATTTGTAAATCGTTTTGACGCAACGGTAATTTTTCATCCGCTTACAAAAGAAAATTTATTGCAAATTGCCCAATTGTCCCTGCAAGTTCTGCAGAAAAATTTAAAAGAAAAAGAAATTGATTTTGAAATCACAGAATCCCTTAAGGAAAAAATTGTGGAGCTTTCTTATAAGCCAGAATTTGGCGCTAGGGAAATGCGAAGAGTTATCCAGGATAAAGTGGAAAATTCGGTTGCGCAAGCTTTATTGTCTGATAAAATAACCAAAGGAGATAAAATTCATGTTGACTCAGAAAACTTTCAAATAATCGTAAACCCAGTTTCGTAGACGGAGAGAGGGTATTTGACACAAATTTTTGAAGGAATATAATAGAGATATAAATAGAAAAATATATTAGCCAATAATTATCTATGAAAGAATTAAACAAGGTTTTAAACGAGAACGAAAAGATTTTTTGGGAAGGAGCTCCAAGTTTCTGGCCATTTCTTTTTGGCAGATCCTTTCCGCTTGTAATATTTGGTTTCTTCTGGATGATGTTTTTGATTCCATTCATAGCAATGGCTATTTACGATATATTATTCGGCAGCCATATTATTGGTTTTGGAATTCTACTTCTGCCTCACTTTTGGGTTGGAATTTTTCTGTTGTTCGGACCCGCCGTCTACAGCATTTTGGTTTTTAAACATACCCATTATGCGATTACAGACAAAAGGGTGATTATTCAGAAGGGTTGGATCGGCAGGGATTTTGAGATTGTTGATTTTGATCAGATCACGAATGCCGAAGTTAACGTTGGTCTCTTTGATAAAATATTTGGCAAAGGAGATACTGGCAGCATTTTAATATCAACAGCAGGAACTTTTACACAAACTCGCCGAGGATTATCAAGTAAGCCGTATACAATGTATAATATAACTAATCCGTACGATGCTTTTAAGTTTTTGAAAAAAGTTTCTCACGACGTTAAAACAGATATTGAATATCCGAACAAGCTTCGCCCTGAAGAAAATCCAGGGTATGGTACAAATTATGACCCAAGTAAGAAATAATTTTAGAAGAAACCGGCAGATTTGACACGATTTTTTTATAGAATATAATGGTATTATAGGTAATAAATCATAAGAATATGCTTGATGCAGAAGATATAAAAAAATTAATCGAGGCGCAAGAGCCGGTTTTTGCAACAAAAAAAGATTTGCAAGACATAAAGGATGATATTTTTGAGTTTAAAAGTGAAATTTTAACCGGACAAGATCAAATATTAAAAGAGTTAAAGACATTGACGGAGGAAAAAACAGTTAAAGACGCGCAAGAAAAAAGAGAGAAAAAAGTTTTGGAGATTCATGACAGCGCACTAAAAAATAATAAAATTTTATCAAAAGAGCAGTCACTGGAAATTGATAATTTGCGAGTATTTTAAAAATGAAAAAGATAATAAATAAAAATTTAAATACCTCCTTGTTGTTAAGCTTGCTTTTGTTATGCAAAGGTCCGGGAGGTTTTATTCTAAAAATTTAAAAATTACAAAATTTAAAAATTAGAAATGAAATCCTCTCGGCGAGGATTTTTTGTTTGTCCTTTCACAATTAGAGGAGTTGCTATGTGCGAACGAGATGGAAAGTTTGTGGTTCCTAAAAAACCGTCTGCCAAAATTAAGCGCAGATGGGTGGGTCTGGTTACTGCCACGCGCGGAAAGCTTTACGAGGTGAATATTCTTCACACTGAAGATCCACGTTATGTTGGCGAACTTGTGACGCATTGTTTGCCCGAAGAGCTGATTGAATTTGGCTCTGAAGAAGCGGCAATGAATCATTTGTCAGGCAAATAGTTATTGCGCTCCCGGCTGTGCAGTGACTTTAGCGGTTTTTTGCCTCGAGGCAAAAAACCGCTATTTTATTGTGCGACAATGACTTGACACGGAAAAAATAATATGCTATAATAAAAAAAGCACTTACAATCATTTACCGTTGAGATGAAAGGGTATAAAGATGAGTAAAAGCACGCTGCTGGTTTCACAAAGTTCGTCGCTCCCGTTTGAGGAGCCGGTGTTTGTCCAGTCGAAAGAGTTGGACCTGGGTTGCCTGCCCGATTGGTCGGCAATACTTGAAGACATGCCCGTTGGCGTGGGCGTGAAAGGGGGAATTGCCAGAAAAATCCTGAAAGTGATTTCAGGGTTGAATGGTGAACATCCGGACTTTGCGGCTGAAATGGACGGCAACGGCGATATTGATATTGTTGTTGCTGTTCCAAGGGTTTCCGCAGACCTGCGTCTGGCGATTCGGCAACACTTCACCGGAATGAAATTTGGCGAAATGCAAGTGATGGCCAAGGACATCGAAGTTTCTGACAACCTTGAGCGGTATTTCCGTGTTAGGGATGTCACAATGAACGAAGTCTTGGCTTTCCGCGTGAGCCATAATACGGTGATGCTGTACTTCACTGCGACCGCCCAGCAGGACATTAAAGGCGGGTTGATTTCACCGTCGATCCACTGTTTGCACACGAAGTTCGGCCAGGTTTGGCGGTATGATGAGAGAGGAAGATTTGTCATCTGCCAAAGCTTTGATCGCTGCCTGATTCGGTGGCTCAAGGGTCATGGACTTTACTACGGGATTCCAATGAGCACCTGGGATCACTATCGGGAAAGAAAGCTCGGTTTCCGGAGCATTTTCCGAATCTTCAAGAATTTTGTAGGCGACGAGCAGAAGTTTCGTTTGTGCCATCGGCACTTGGCGGAGCTTGGGCTTATTGCGCGCGATTCTGACCCTAACTTGTTGTGGGGGTCGGCGATGTTTAATCTCAATGCGCGTCTGGCAAAGTTCGGCAAGAGGCTTTCATTTGTGGAGCCGGATGCCAAACAGATTGAAGATTGGATTTTGCGTAAAGAGCAAGAGTTCTGCGATTGGCAGTTTGATCGCTCAACGAGAGTGGCTATGGGCATGGAAGTTGAACCCGATACCGAGGCGCAGGTTTTCCTGCCCGACGGCCTCAAAAACTTCCCGGCATTTTACGGCCAGTAAACCAAAGTCGGTCTGCATTAGCAGAAAAAGCGAATACCGGCACAACCAAATTTCGCAAAAGCCCAACGGTTTCCGTTCGGGCTTTTTTATTGTGCGACAAATGTGAAAATAGCAACTGTGGATAAGTCAGGCTAAAACGGCGATTTTACGACTATTTTTAATGGAATATTAATACTGTTGACAGCATACTATAAAGTGGAGTATAAATAATATAAAGTGGAAGTAAGTGGATAACTGTGGGTAAAACATGTTAATAGGACAATACGAACATACAATTGATACTAAAAAGCGTTTGGCTTTGCCTGCGAAATTTAGAGGCGAGCTGGGCGACAAAGTTATAATCACAAGAGGAATTGAGGGCTGTCTTGCGGTATATACAGAAATGGAGTGGAAAATTATGTCAGATAAGCTTGGGGCTTTAACAATTAGCCAGGCAGAAGCAAGGTCTTTTACCAGAATGATTTTGGCAGGAGCTATGGAGGTCTCGCTTGATAAGCTGGGCAGAATATTGGTGCCAGATTACTTAAAAGATTATGCGGGCTTGAAAAAAAATGTGGTAATTTGCGGATTGTCAAATCGCCTTGAAATTTGGGATTCTGAAAAATGGGAAAAATACAAAAAGGAAGCTGAGAAAGGTGTGGACGAGATTGTTTCTAAATTGGGAAGTCTTGGAATTTAAAAATTGAAAAATTTAAAAATTTAAAAATTTAGTGATACACACAGCTGTTTTAAAAAAAGAAGTTTTAGAATATTTAGACCCAAAGCAAAACGAAAATTTTGTTGATTGCACAGTGGGCGAGGGAGGGCATTCTGAAGATATTTTAAATAGTACAGGCCCGAATGGAAAAGTTTTGGGTATTGATTTAGACCCCCAGCAAATTGTGTATAGCCATTGGCTAGAAGCAATTTATAAAGACAGAGTGGTTTTGACAAACGATTCCTACACAAATTTAAAAGAAATTATTGAAAGGAAAAATTTTGGCCCAGTTTCCGGAATTCTGCTTGATTTGGGAATGTCTTCGGCCCAGCTGGAAGGTACGCACAAGGGATTTTCTTTTCAGGTGGACCAGGGTCTGGATATGCGATACAACGATTTGACCGGATATTTGACAGCAGAAAAAATTGTAAACGAATATCCGGAAGAAAAAATTGAGGAAATTTTACGGGACTACGGAGAAGAAAAATTTTCAAAGAAAATTGCAAAAAATATTGTTGAACAGCGTAAACAGGGGAGAATAAAAACCACGTTCCAGTTAATAGAAATAATAAAAGACGCAACGCCAAGCGTGTATTGGCGGGGTAAAATACACTATGCCACCAGAACATTTCAAGCTTTACGGATTGCGGTAAATGACGAATTGGAAAATATAAAAAGGGTTTTGCCGCAGGCGCTTTCTGTTTTACAGCCACAAGGAAGATTAGTTGTGATATCTTTCCACTCGCTGGAAGACAGAATTGTAAAAGATTTTTTCAAAAAAAATAAATTATTTAAAATATTAACTAAAAAACCGGTTACAGCAGGCCGAGACGAACTTGGCAAAAATCCAAGATCGCGATCAGCTAAATTGCGAGCTGTAATAAAGATATAATAATATGACAACTACAGTATTAAATTTATCAAAAGTTAGCTTTCCTGAAATTAAAATAAGCTGGAAAATAGTTTGCTTTGCCGGCCTTTTTGCAAGTTTGTGCCTTTTGGTTTTTTATGTTTGGCAAATTAACGATTTGACAAAAGGGTCTTATTTGGTAAACACTTACGAAAACCAAATCAGCAAACTGTCATATGAAAATAAAAATTTGGAAGTTTCTTTTGCGGAAAGCAGCTTTTTGGGAAGCACCCTTGAAAAAATCCAGGCAATGAATTTTCAAAAAACAACTTCGGTAAAATATATACAAATTCCAGATAATTCAGTTGCAATTAAGAGATGAAAAAGTTTGCGAATTGGAGGGTAAATACGGTTTCAATTTTAATTTTTCTTTTCGGGGCAGCTGTGGTCAGCCGCCTGTTTTTTCTTCAAATTGTAGAACGCAAGCTTTTTGAGGCGCAAGCCTTGGGACAGCAAGTCGGCTTTTCAAGTATTACCGGTTCTCGCGGAGAAATTTTGTGCGAAAATAGCCAGGAAACAAAAGGGAAAAAGGGATCGGGCGAAGTTAAAAGTTTGGCAATAAACAAAGATAGCTGGACAATTTCCGCAAATGTAAGCCAAATTCCAAACAAAGAATCTTTTGCTGAAATTCTCAGCAAAAATGTTAGCGAGACAAAAGAACAGATACTTTCAGAAATAAACGGCGCCGATTTATATGTTGTTTTAAAAAGAGATTTGCTGGTCAGTGAAATAGATAAAATAAAATTGCTTAATTTAAAGGGTTTGTCGTGGCAAAACACGCCCGAAAGGTTTTATCCTCAAGGAAATCTATCCTCGCAGGCTCTTGGATTTTTGGGCGGAGAGGGAGCTGGTCAATACGGCGTTGAAGGCTATTATGACGAAATTTTAAAAGGCAAATCAGGAGTTAAAGAAGAAAAATCCGGCTTAGGCTCAATTTTTTCCGATTCAAGTCAAATTTCTTTGGACGGCTCTGATATTTATTTGACCATAGATTACAATATACAATTTCAGGCGGAAGCTTTGTTAAAAAAAGTAAAAGAAAAATTGGACATTGAATCCGGGCAGATAATTGTAATGAAACCCGATTCAGGCAGAATTCTGGCTATGGCTAATTTCCCGAGTTTTGATTTGAATAGTTTTTCAAAAGAAAAAGATTTGGGAATTTTTCAGAACAGCGCCGTGCAAAAACTTTTTGAGCCCGGCTCCATAATGAAACCTTTTACAATGGCTTCGGCTTTAAATGAAGGAAAGATAACTCCTGACTCAACCTATGTTGACACAGGATCCTTAAAATATGGAATATACACCATACATAATTTTGCCAATGAAGTTTATGATAAACAGACGATGACGCAAGTTTTGGAGAATTCAATAAATACCGGAGCGGTTTTTGCGCAAGAGCAAATTCCGCATAATATTTTTTTAGATTATTTGGATAAATTCGGATTTTTTGAAAAAACCGGAATTGATTTGCAAGGCGAAGTTTACTCGCGCAATGATTTATTGAAAAATGGCTCTAATATTAACTTTGCCACGGCTTCTTTCGGGCAGGGAATTGAACTGACTCCAATTCAAATTGCAACGGGATTTTGCGCCATTGCAAACGGAGGAAAATTGGTAAAACCGTATATTGTTGAAAAAATTGTAAACGGAAAAGATGAGTCAATAACAAAGCCTGAAATTTCCCAGCCCATTGTTTCCCAGCAGACAATTTCAAACCTAACTTCAATGTTAATTAACGTTGTTGATAAAGGGTTTAACAGCGTTGCAAAAGTTCCAGGATATTATTTGGCCGGTAAAACCGGAACCGCCCAAGTTCCGCTAAAAAATGGAAAGGGATACGAACCGGATAAAACAATTCAAAGTTTTGTGGGTTATGGACCAGCATTTAACCCGCAATTTTTAATATTGGTTAAACTTGATAATCCAAAAGTTCCGAAGTCATCTTTATCAGCAGTTCCGGTTTTTAAGGAATTGGCGCAATATATAATAAATTACTGGAAAATCCCGCCAGACTACGATCCGGCAAAAATAGACAAAAAGTAATTTTTATGTTAAATTGAATTTGCAATTGGCTCCCATCGTCTAGCCCGGTTTAGGACGCGCCCCTCTCACGGGCGCAACGCCGGTTCAAATCCGGCTGGGAGCACAAATTTTGCAAATTTATGGATAAAGAAAATGCAAAGAAAATTTTGAAAATTGCTGTGGCAGTATATCTGGCGAGTTTTTTGATTATAAACTGGAATGATGTTTCGTGGATTTTTAATTACAAAGAAGTTTCGGGCTTAGTAAGCGATTTTTTCAATCCCTATCCTTCAATAGACGCAAATGCCATCACTCCTTATTTTTATCCAAACCATAGCCAGGAAATGTCTGTGCCGGTTTTAAGAGAAATAAAAACAAATTATACAGACAAACAAAATACGCTTGAAATTCCAAAATTATCCATTTCAGTTCCAATAATTTTTTCAGACAGCGCAGATAAAGATTTATTAACAAAAGATTTGAATAAAGGCGTTGTTTTTTATCCTGGGTCTGTGTATCCCGGTCAGCAGGGTCAGATTATTATTTTAGGGCATTCTGCTCCTCCCGGTTGGCCAAAAATAAAATACGATTGGGTTTTTACGAATTTAGATAAGCTGGCCGCCGGCGATACAATTTCAATTGATTTAAACAGCAAGCAATACACATACACAGTAAAACAGAAAACAATAATTAAACGGGGTGCGGATGTTCCGCAAGATAATTTAAATGCAGATAATAATATTTTAACATTAATTAGCTGCTGGCCGCCGGGCAAAGATTACCAAAGGATTACAGTGCAGGCTGAACTTGAGTTAAAATAAAATTATTAAGGTAAAATATATTTATGGCAGATAAATATAACGCAGTTTGGGTTTCACATTCGTCAATCGGCGACTTTTTAAAATGTCCGCGGCTTTATTTTTTGCGCAATGTTTATAAAAATGAAAAAGGCAGGAAAATAAACATAACTTCGCCTTCGCTTTCTTTGGGAATTGCGGTGCATGAAACTTTGGAAGGGCTTTCAAAATACAAAGCAGAAGACAGGTTTAAAAAATCTTTAGAAGAAGTTTTTGAGGAGCAATGGAAAAAAGTTTCCGGCAAGCAAGGCGGATTTAAAAACGATCAAGAAGAAAAAGAAGCAAAAAAGCGCGGAAGGGTAATGGTTTTAAGAGTTGAAAAAAATCCCGGGCCTTTGGCTAAAAAAACAATAAAACTCGCCCTTGCAAACAACGCTATGCCCCCGAATTTTTTCTTGTCTGAAAAAGAAAATATTATTTTGAACGGAAAAATTGACTGGTTAGAATATATTGAACAAGATGACAGCATACGCGTAATTGATTTTAAAACCGGCAAAAATGAAGAAAAAGAAGGTTCGCTTCAGCTGCCAATTTACCTTTTGCTTTTGAATAATTTGCAGAAAAGAAAAGTTTCTGGAGCTGCTTATTGGTATTTAGAGCGCGACGAAAAACCTGTTTTGGTTAATTTACCTGATGCGAAAAAAGCTTATGAAGACGTGCTTGAAATAGCAAAAAAAATTAAACAAGCCAGAGAAAAAAAAGAATTTAATTGTAAAAAAGGTTCTGAGGGATGCTTTGCCTGCCGGCCGTTCGAAAAAATATTAAAGGGCGAGGCGGAATTTATTGGAGTTGGGGGATACGGCCAAGAAATGTATATTGTATGAAGCAAAATAACATTTTAGAAAATTCGGGGTTTTGGATTTTAGGAATTTTTTCTGCAACACCCCTATTACTGTGGATTTTTACGGCTCCTTTAATACCGCAAATTTCTAATTTGAATGTTTTAATAATAAGCATGGGAAACGTTGCCGGGCTTTGCGGATTTGCAATGTTTTCTTTAGTTATAATTTTATCCTCGCGCCTGAAAATTTTCGACAAACTTTTTAGGGGTATAAACGAGTCATACACGGTTCATCACACTTTGGGTGGATTGGCATTTTGCTTATTGTTGTTCCATCCTTTGCTTTTGGCATTCGGATATTTTTCTACTTCTTTTAAAGGCATGGCGCAATTTTTACTGCCTGGCGCGTATTGGTCGCAAAACTTTGGAATAATAGGGCTTTCTTTAATGATTGCCGCGCTTGTAATAACTTTTTATGCAAAATTAAAATACCAGATTTGGAAATTTACCCATAAATTTATGGGGGTTGCTTTTATTTTTGCATTTTTGCACACTTTTTTAATTGGAAGCGACGTGGCATCAAATCAGCCTCTAAAAATTTATTTGTTTATTTTGGGGATTGCTGCGATAATAGCTTATTTTTATCGGACGCTTTTTCCAAATTTTTTGGTGCAAACCTATGGCTACGCGGTAAAAAATGTTAAGGCTTTTGAAGATAAAATATGGGAAATAGAATTTGCGCCGGCCGGCGGAAATAAAATAAGTTTTAACGCAGGGCAATTTGCTTTTATTAAATTTTACAGCAAAGCATTGTCAAAAGAGCTTCATCCGTTTTCCTTCAGTTCGGCTCCCGGCCAGCCCTTGAGAATCGCCATAAAAGAATCGGGCGACTATACAAATAAAATAAGCGGCTTAAAAGCCGGAGATTTTGCAAAATTTGAAGGGCCTTTTGGAGTTTTTAATTTTCAGAAATATTCAAATAAAAAGCAAATTTGGATTGCCGGAGGAGTTGGCATTACTCCATTTTTAAGCATGTTGAGGAGCTTGCCAGTAAAAGATTCAGATTATAAAATTGATTTGTATTATTCCGCGAAAAACGAAAATTGTTTTGCGTTTAAGCGGGAAATTGAGGAAATTTCACGGGCAAGTAAAAATTTAAACGTTAAATTTTGGGATACATCAAAAGAAAAATTTATTAGCGCCGATGCCATATGCAAAACAACGCAAGATTTTTTGGATAGAGATATTTTTGTTTGTGGTCCTCCTGTTTTGATGCAATCGCTGAAAACCCAATTTTTAAAATTTGGTTTTTTTAAAAAAAATATACACATAGAAGAATTCCAGCTATATTAATTATGAAAATAAAAAATATTGTTACTGCTTCCTTAATAATTTTTATAACCGCAGTTATTGTAATATTTTTTTATGCATTGTAAAATAAAATTAAATAAAATTAAGTAAAAAATATGAGCAAAAATGCAACAATAATTTTCGCAATAGCAGTAATAATAATTATAGCATTGGCAATATATTTTGTTTTGCCAAAAATTAATAATATGCCTTCAACATCAACAGCATCGTTATCTGAACAAAGCCCTTTAAGTTTTGATATTCAAGGAATGAAAGTTGAAATTTTAAAACAGGGAACAGGAGAAGCCGCAAAAGCCGGTGATTATGCGACAGTAAATTATGTGGGAACTCTTTTAGACGGTAAAAAATTTGATTCATCAATTGACCGCGGCCAGCCGTTTTCACTCACGCTTGGACAAAACAGCGTAATTCAAGGCTGGGAGCTTGGGCTTGTGGGAATGAAAATTGGAGAAAAAAGAAAATTGACAATTCCTCCGCAATTAGCTTATGGCTCGCAGGGAGCGGGCGGAGTAATTCCTCCAAACGCAACTCTTATTTTTGAAATAGATATGCTAAAAATTGGAAAATAAAAACAGGACCAAGTTTAAAAAATCGTCCTAAGCCGGGCTTTTTTTAATGTATTTGCAATGAAATAATTGGAAAATAAATCCGTGGATGATATTTTGGAAGATACTTTTAACCGAGAAACAATTGTCCTTGGAGGAGGGTGTTTTTGGTGTACTGAAGCTGTTTTCAAAATGTTAAAAGGAATTATTTCTGTGGAGCCAGGATACGCCGGAGGGAGCGCAGAAAATCCGGTTTATGAAGAAGTTTGCGCGGGGAAAACCGGCCACGCCGAAGTTGTCAAAATAGAATTTGATCCGCGGATAATTTCTTTTAAAAACATACTTACAGTATTTTTTGCAGTTCACGATCCTGCAACAATCAATCGGCAAGAAAACGACGTGGGAGAGCAATACAGATCGATTATTTTGTATACAACTGAAGCGCAAAAGAAAACTTCAAAAAAATTTATTGAAAAACTCAACAAGTCAAGCAGAATTGGCAAGCCAATTGTTACGGAAGTGAGAAGTTTGGATGTTTTTTATCCGGCGGAAACAAGCCATAAAAATTATTACAAAAATCGTCCGAATGAAGCATATTGCCAGGTTGTTATAAATCCAAAACTTTCGGCTGTGCAGGAAAAATTTGCAAAATTGCTTAAAAATATTTAGAATGGTTAAATGAAAAATGAGGCTAAAAACAGAAATGTTTGGTATGTGGGGTGGTTGAGTTTTTTTGGCGGGATAAGCCAAGATATTTTTTCACCAATTTTACCGATTTATTTGACCTCAATATTAGGTTTTGACAAAACTGTTGTTGGAATTGCCGAAGGCATTGTAGGCGCCAGCGCGCAAATTTTAAAAATTGCTTCGGGATATTTGTCCGATAAATTTAGCAAGCAAAAGCCCATAATTTTTTTGGGATATTTTTTATCAATGATCGGCCGGATTTTGCTTGTGTTTTTTACATCTATTGGGTGGGTGGTTGGCCTAAGATTATTAGACGGGACAGGCAAGGGAATCAAAGATCCGCCAAAAGATGTGCTGGTGGCTGGCTCGTCTGCAAAGGAAACCCGCGGAAAAAGTTTTGGAATTGCCAGAATGTTGGACACTTTGGGAAGCGTTGCTGGGCCGTTAATTTTATTTGTTTTATTGTGGATTTTTCAGGGCAGCGCATCGCTTTATCATAAAATTTTGCTTTTCTCTGCCGTACCGTTGATTATAACGCTCTTACTTGTCTTTAAACTGCGTGAACTTCCACTGGTTGTCATTGCGAGCCGCAGCGAAGCAATCCAGAGTAAGTACAATGACACAGGAAAATTGCCGAAAAATTTTTATATTTTTATTTTTATAATAATGATTTTCACATTGGGCAATTCATCTGACGCATTTCTAATTTTACGGGCAAAAAATTTGGGAATTACTTTGCTCCAAATTCCTTTGGTTATTGCGCTTTTCAATTTAATTTATGCGTTGGCTGCAGTTCCATTTGGAAGCTTGTCTGATAAAATTGGCAGAATTCCCACGCTTCTTATCGGCTGGCTTGCTTTCGCTTTGGTTTATTTAGGATTTGCCTTTGCCTCGGGGCCAATTTTAATTTGGTTTTTGTACGCTTTTTACGGAGTTTATTATGCGACAAGCGAAGGTGTTTCACGCGCATTGCTTGCAGACATTGTGCCGGCCTCGCGTCGCGGAAAAGCTTTTGGAATTTACGGAATGGCAGTTGGGCTGACAATTTTGCCTGCCAGTTTTTTAGCAGGCTTTTTATGGGACAAATTCGGCGCGCCCGTTCCGTTTTACTTTGGAGCAGTTATGTCGCTTATTGCATGTTTTGGCTTGCTTTTATTCGCGAAAAAACAGCGTTTTGCCTCTTGATTTTTTAATTTTTTCGGTTATAATGGCAGTATGGAAAATGAAGAAAAAAATGATGAGTTGAAGACGCTTCAACTCAAATGCGAAGAATATTTAAATGGCTGGAAACGCGAGCGAGCTGATTTTTTGAACTATAAAAAGGAGGAAATGGAAAAAATTTCAAGCCTTGTAAAATATGCAAACGAAGAATTAATTTTAAAACTTTTGCCGGTTTTAGATAATTTGTGTTTGGCAGAAAAACATATTCCAGACAACAAAGAATTTGCCGAAGGATTTCTTCAAATTAAAAAACAGCTTTCAGATTTTTTACAAAAAGAGGGAATTGAGCCAATAAGGACAATAGGCGAGGCGTTTAATCCTGAATTTATGGAAGTGGTTGAAGAGGTGAGCGATGATTCTGGATTGAAAGAAATTGGGACAGTAATTGAAGAAATTCAGCGCGGCTACACATTACACGGCAAACTAATCCGTGTTGCTCGCGTAAAAATTAGTAAATAAAAATTACGGATGATAAATAAAGAAAAAATCATTGAAAAAATTGCGGGACATATAAAAAAAGAATTTGACGGTGATCCCAGCGGGCACGACTGGTGGCACGTTTATCGGGTTTGGAAAATGGCAAAAAAAATACAGAAAAAAGAAGGAGGGGATTTATTTATAATTGAGTTGGGTGCTCTGTTGCACGACATCGGCGATTGGAAATTTAATAATGACGAAAAAGCAGGTTCAAAGAAATCCAGAGAATTGCTTAAAAAATTAAATGTTGATGAGCCAGCCATAAAACACATTTGTGATATTGTTGACAATGTTTCTTTTAAGGGAGTTAACCACAAAAATGGCATTACAACATTGGAAGGAAAAATTGTTCAGGATGCCGACAGATTAGACGCCATTGGAGCCATCTGTATTGCCAGAGTATTCGCTTATGGCGGAACCGTTGGAAGAGCAATATATGACCCAAAAATAAAACCAAAACCAAACCAATCATCAAAAGCATATAAAAAGAATAAAAGCTCGGGCATAAATCATTTCTACGAAAAAATTCTGCTTCTTAAAGATATATTAAATACCAAAACCGCAAAAAAGATTGCAATTCCGCGGCACAAATTTATGGAAGCGTATCTTAAGGAATTTTTCAAGGAATGGGAGGCTGAAGTTTAGTTTATCTTCCGCATAACCGATTAAATTTGTCGGTTATGAGAAAAAAATAAAAAATATAATAATAAAATAAAAATAAAATACAAAAAAATGAGCAAAATACTTGGAATAGACTTGGGGACAACGTTTTCGGCAATGGCGGTTGTAGAATCTGGCGAGGCGAAAATTGTTGAAAATAAAGAAGGCGCCAGAACTACGCCGTCAATTGTTGCAATTTCAAAAAGCGGGGAACGGGTTGTTGGAGTATTGGCAAAAAGGCAAGCCGTCACAAATCCGCACAACACAATTTTTTCCGTAAAAAGATTAATTGGCAGAAAATTTTCTGACGCGGAAGTTCAGCGCGACAAGAAATTATTGCCGTACGAAATTAGAGAGTCTGCCGATGGCGGAGTGGATGTTAAAATGGGCGATAAGTGGCTTAACCCGGCGGAAATTTCCGCAATGATTTTGCAAAAATTAAAAGCAGACGCGGAAGCAAAACTTGGCGAAACAATTACAGAAGCGATAATTACTTGCCCGGCATATTTTGACGACTCGCAGAGAAAAGCCACAAAAATTGCCGGAGAAATTGCCGGCTTCGACGTAAAAAGAGTTATTAACGAACCCACTGCCGCGGCATTGGCTTACGGCCTGAATAAAAAGAAAGACGAAAAAATTGTGGTTTATGATTTTGGCGGAGGAACTTTTGATATATCTATTCTGGATGTGGGAGCTGATACGGTTGAGGTGAAAGCTACCGGGGGCGACACGCATTTGGGCGGAGATGATTTTGACCAGCGGATTATGAATTGGATTGTTGCCGAATTTAAAAAAAGCAACGGAGTTGATTTACAGCAGGACAACTTGGCCTTGCAAAGAATTAAAGAATCGGCGGAAAAAGCAAAAATTGAATTATCTTCAAGTTTGGAAGCTCAGATAAATTTGCCGTTTATTACTTCAGACCAAAATGGGCCCAAACATTTGGATTTAAAACTGACAAGGGCGCAATTGGAAGATATGGTGGCTGATTATTTGGACAAATCTATTTCTTTA
>MHPJ01000010.1 GCA_001822065.1 Candidatus Staskawiczbacteria bacterium RIFOXYB1_FULL_37_44
CCCTTTCTTTGGATTCCTCCGATGCTCAAGCCTCTTTTTACACTGCCCAAGAATTACTGGAAGGAAAAATTATGACCCCGGAGGAAAAATTTAAAAAAATTGACGCAATTACCGTTGAAGACATCCAAAGAGTAGCCAATGATATATTTACTCCTGAAAAATTAAATTTGGCAGTTCTCGGCCCGTTTGAAGAAAAAGATTCTGAAAAACTTAAAAATTTGTTGAAATTATAATGGAGAAAGAAAATATTTTAGATATTTCGTGGGAAACTATAATAAAAATTTTTGTAGCAATTTTTATTTTTTATATTATTTATTTGGCCAGAGAAGTGGCTCTTTGGTTTTTATTTGCGTTGGCCATTTCAATTTTGCTTGATCCTGCAATTAACTTTTTTAAAAAAATCCATATACCAAGAATTTTCGCAATACTTATAGTTTATCTGTCAATTTTTGGCATTCTTGGGCTTTTAATATATATTACCGCTCCAATTTTTATTTCAGAAATGCGGCAATTTTTGCAATACTTGCCGGAATATTTTGAACAAATCAGCCCCGTTTTAAGACAATTTGGAATTGATACTGTCCAAAATTTTGACGATTTTACAGAAGCTTTTTCCTCATATTTACAGCAAAGTTCTCAAAGCATTTTAAAAGCTCTAATGGTCTTTTTTGGCGGAGTTGCATCTACGATATCAATTTTAACAATGGCTTTTTTCCTTTCTTTGGAAGAGAAAGGGACAGAAAAAGTTTTATTGCTTCTTTTCCCATCTAAATTTGAAGATCAAATAAAATCTATTTTTGAGAAAGTTCAGAAAAAAGTTGCCGGCTGGTTTGGCGCCAGGCTGCTGGCCTGCCTTTTTGTGGGGATTGCCTCGTATATTGTTTTTTATATATTCGGGATCAAATATGCTTTTATTTTAGCTTTAATATCCGGTTTTTTAAATTTTATACCTTATATTGGCCCATGGATAACAAGCATTTTACTGATTGCGCTTATTATAGTTTCTTCCGGCTCATGGCTGACCGTTCTTTATGTTTTAATCGCAATAACAATAGTCCAGGAGATAGAAAACAAACTCTTAACGCCCATGTTAATGAAAAAAATGACCGACATTCCGCCGGTTTTAGTTTTGGTTTCTTTATTGCTGGGAGCTCAAATTTTTGGGGTTTTAGGAATGATTTTTGCAGTGCCGATTTTCGGAATACTTTATGAATTTACAAAAGATTTTTTGGAAAAAAGAAGAGAAGGAGCAACACCTGAGTAAATATTTAGGTAAGTGTCATTCCCGCGAAAGCGGGAATCCATAATTTTATGCCTACACTCTGGATTCCCAATCAAGTTGGGAATGACAATATGTAAATACAAATAATTACAACTACCGCTTGAGTGGAAACTCTCCAAAACATGGAGATTTTTTTATATTTTAGGAAATGAATTTTTTCGCTATGAATATTTTTGTGCATTTTTAAAATTTTATTTGGGAGAATAGAATTTAAAACAGTCAGACCGTCAGGCAAAATTGCAAAAAACGCGCAGATATAAATTATGGGAAAGTTTTTTGAGAACAAAAAAATAAACAAAATGCCAAAAGTAAAATCCAGTAAAACTTTAAATATTTCAGTGCGCGCTTTTGCCCACTGTTTTTCTTTGATATTCTCAACCCCGTATTCCGCATGGGGAATAAAATCCAAAAAATAATGGCTCAAGAATGCCAGCACGATTGCCAGAACAGGGCTTGAAACTTTTTGGCCGGTTAATGCCCCCAAAAGCATATGTACAAATAAAATCATTGAAATTTGGCTAAAAAGTAATAGAATTAGATAATTATCTTATTATGCCAAAAAAATATTATATTACAACTAGTATACCCTACACAAATGCGCCTCCGCATATTGGGTTTGCATTGGAAATTGTGCAGGCCGATGTTTTAGCGCGTTATTTTAGAACTGCCGGCAGAGATGTTTTTTTCTTGACCGGAACCGACGAACACGGTCTAAAAACATTAAGGGCGGCTGAGGTGGCCGGCAAAAGCACAATAGATTTTGCAGACGAGGTTTCGGGCAAGTTTGCAGAACTGGCAAAAACTTTGAATATTTCAAATGATGATTTTATAAGAACCACCGATGAAAAAAGGCATAAGCCCGCGGTTTATAAGCTTTGGGAAAAGTATATAAAAAACGGAGACATTTACAAAAAGAAATATAAAGGCTTTTATTGCGCAGGATGCGAGGCGTTTAAAACTGGAAAAGAAATAATTGGCGGCGAATGTATAATCCACCAAAAGCCGGTTGAAATAATTGAAGAAGAAAATTACTTTTTTAAGCTTTCAAAATATCTGCCGGAAATTAAAAAAATAATTGGAAAGGAAAAAATAAAAATTGTTCCAGAATCCAAAAAAAACGAAGTTTTGGGAATGATCGGAAACGGCATTGAAGACGTGAGTTTTTCAAGAATGAAGGATAAATATTGGGGGTGGCCTGTGCCAAACGATCCTTCGCAAAATTTATATGTTTGGCTGGACGCCTTGCCAAATTATATTTCAGCCCTTGGATACGGAAGCAATGAAAAACAGCTTAAAAAATATTGGCCCGTTAATGTTCATTGCATTGGAAAAGACATAGTAAAGTTCCATGCTATTTATTGGCCGGCAATGCTTTTGTCTGCCGGTCTTGATTTGCCAAAATCAATTTTTATACATGGTTTTATAAATGTGGGCGGACAGAAAATGTCTAAGAGTTTGGGAAATGTTATTGATCCGTTTGAATTGGTAAAAAAATATGGAGCAGATGCTGTGCGTTATTATTTGCTGCGGGAAATTCCCTCAACAGAAGACGGTGATTTTTCTTTCGAAAAATTCAAGCAAAGATACAATGCGGATTTGGCAGGAGGAGTCGGAAATTTGGTTGCTAGAGTTTTAGGAATATCAGCGAAAATTTCGAATTTCGAATTTCGAATTTCGGATAAATTTGAAAATAAAGAATTAAAAAAGCAAATAAAAAGTACAAAAAAACGAGTTGCGAAAAAATTAGAAGAATTTAAATTTAATGAGGCGTTAGCAAGCGTTTGGGGATTAATCAGTTTTTGCGATAAATATATCAATGAAGAAAAGCTGTGGGAAACAAAAAACCCTAAAGTTATAAACGATTTGTTTTTTACAATAAAAGAAATTGCCGGATTTTTAAGGCCTTTTTTGCCCGAAACATCGGAAAAAATTATGCGTCTCTATTCAGGGCAAGCTAAGCCGGAAATATTATTTCCAAGGCTGCAGGAAAAATAGTCGCTCCTGCCTCGTGCCTTTGACAAATTTTAATATATTTGCTAAGATGTCCTTATGGCAATCACAAAATCAGCTAAAAAAGCTATCAGGCAATCGGTCTCCAGAAAGGAGCATAACGTTGCCTATAAAAACAAAATAAAGGCTTTAGTAAAACAAGCTCGAGCTTTTGTTGCGGCAAAAAAAAACAGCGATGCAAAAAAACTTCTGCCAGATATTTATGCAGCGTTTGACAAGGCGGCCAAGGTTGGAATTATCAAAAAAAATAACGCTTCAAGACATAAATCAAGGTTAACAAAACTCATAGACAAAAAGATCTAACGCGGTTTCTGGTTCAACTTTCCCGGTTTTGATATCCAAATCTATCTGAAAAATTTTCCGGTAGATTTTTTTTAATTCTGGCATTGAAAACTGGCCGCATAAACTGTAAGTTTTTTGCGCAACAAAAGGGTGAAGCCCGGATTTTTTTACAATTATCTGGTACTGATTTTTTTTATCAATCAACTCTTTTATAATCAATAAATTTTTAAATTGGTAAGCAATCATGCTCAATAAATAAAGAGTATTGTCGCCGCCGTCTAAATGCTCGTGAAGCAAAGATAGCGCCAACTTTTTATTTTTTGAGGCCAAGGCGTCAATGGTTTTAAAAATATCATTTTCAATGCCGGGCGCAACCAGCTGCTCAACATCTTCTTTTTTTACAGCTCCTCCTGCTCTATAATTTGCCAGCTTGTTTATTTCGTTTGCCATGCGCCATAAATCTGTTTTTACACAATTTGCAAGCAAATCCATAGCGAAAGAATCAATTTTTGTTTCGGTTTTTGAAAATTCCGCAACAATCCATTTTTTTAAATTAGCAGGTTTTAAGCAGCCAAATTCCTGGCACGTTGCGCATTTTAAAAGGGTTTTAAAAAACTTTGCCCGTTGGTCTGCAGGACAATCTTCGTAAATGACAATTATATCTTTTAAATTTTCCAAGCCCTTAATATTCTCTAAAAATTCTTCTTGAAATTTTACGTTTGAAAAAACATTATTCAAAACTATTAGTTTTTTTTCCGCAAACATTGAGCTTACCCTGAAATTACTGTAAAAATCCTTGAAACTTGCTTCTTTGGCATTTATGTAAATTAAATTCAGTCCGGATTTGTGGACTTTTTTATAACCCAAAATAATCTCTTCTAACTTCCTTTTTGACCTGTAAGAATCTTCCCCGTACAAAAATATAATCATAGTTTTTGGCAGTGGGGACAAAAAAATGCCGAACGCTGGGCAACTTTGATTCGCTTTATTTTTGTTCCGCACTTGCGGCATTTTTGGTTTTCCCTTTTATAGGCTTTTCTTTCTGTATCAAAATCTCCTTTAGTGCCGTCCGGCTTTCTGTAATCAGAAAAGCTTTCTCCTCCCAATTTTACGCCTAATTCTAAAACTTTTTTAATTGCTTTATATAAAGATTCTAATTCTTTTTCAGACAATTTTGCAACACTTTTTCCAGGATGTATTTTTGCATGCCACAAAGCCTCGCTGGCATAAATATTTCCAACGCCCGCAATTACGCCTTGATCCATTATAATTTGCTTAATTTTTCCGTGTTTATCTTTTAAAACTTCTTTAAATTTATTTAAATTAAATTTTTTATCCAATGGCTCGGGTCCGATTTTTTTAAATTCTTTTTTTAAATTTTCTGTTTTCCATAATTCAACTTTTGCAAATTTTCTGGCGTCGGACAAGGCAAGCATCAATCCGTTGTCTAAAAAAAATATTAAATGCAAAAAACGGTTATACGGATCATTCAACGGCCCCTCTTTCACGGGCACCCACTTTTCACCTTCAGCTTTCCACTTTCCAACTAAAAAATGCCCTGTCATTTTCATGTGCACCAGCAAAGAATAATTTTCAGATAAGTCAAAAATAACATTTTTTGCCCTGCGCCAGATTTTTTTTATTTTTTTATTTTTTATTTCTTTTTTAAACAGTTTAAAATCTTTCGGTTTTTTTACAATTTTCTCCCAATCTGACCACACATCAACAAAGGCCCGGCTAAGGACCTTTTTATTCAAACCGTTTACAGTTGTTTGCACTTCAGGCAATTCGGGCATTATATATTTTCTATATTATTTATATTTTTTTTATTTTTTGCTTTACCTGCTTTTTTCCTTAAATTTTCCAGCCCTTCCTTTAATTGGCGCGTTTCCAATTCCTTGTCTTTAGCTTTCGCGGAAAGCGCTTCTAACTGCCTTACCAATCTTTCCAGCTCTATAGTTCTGTTTTTTACTTTTTGTTCTAGAGCATTTATTATTACCTGCAAATCTTGCGTTTTGGCTTGCACTTTTATGCCAACAAATTTTTCCGCATTCTCTTGCTGCTCGCGGCTTTTCTGCAATTCTTCGGCTATTTTATTAAAAACTTTTGCAAGCTCGGCAAATTCATCTTTAGTTTCCAAGTAAACTCTGCTGGAAGAATTTCCCTTGCTTAATTCTGTTGCTTTTTCCAGTAATTCCTTTAAAGGAGAAACTAAATTTTGACCGCTTGCAAAACCAAAGAAAAAAACATAAATACCTAAAATTCCAATAACAATATAAAATCCTATGTCAAATTTATCAAAATTAAGGGCTGTAACATAACTTAAAGCCACAAATACAGATATGGCAAAAATGCCGGCTAAAATTATGGGAACTGCTATTTTAAATTTTAATTTTGCCATATATAATCATAAATTTTATTTATGCGATAAAAGAGACAGGCGCTCAACTAATGAATTGAATTCTAAAGCGTATAATTTTTCTTCAACTTTTATTTTATCAAATTTTCCAAACTCGCAATCTTTCAAAACAAAATCTATTTTTACATCATTTTTCATTTCCACAAGTTCGCGTGACATAAGCGCGTTTTCTTTATTTTGTCTTAACGCTTCTTTTACCTTGGGCTTTAAAACAGCCGTGTCTGTTAAAAGTTCATCGTACAAATTTTCTATGCTGTTGTATTTTTGGATAATCTCTGCCGCTGTTTTTTTGCCGATTCCCGCAACGCCGGGAATATTATCTGAAGGGTCGCCAGTTAAAGCCTTAAAGTCATTCATCTGATCCGGCTTTACGCCAAACCTTTCTACTACTTTATTTATATCATAGATTATCGTGTCTTTAATACCCTTTCCTAAAGTATAAATTTTTATTTTTTCATTTACCAGCTGCAAGCTGTCCATATCTCCGGTTAAAATAAATATCTCTAAATTATTATTTTGTAAAAGCGCTAATTTAGAAATAGTCGCGATTAAATCATCTGCCTCAAAACCGTCTTTTGCAAAAACAGGAATTTTAAAAGCTTCTAAAACTTCTTTTACAATTGGAATTTGGGTAACAATTCCTGAAGGAGTCAAAGGCCTTTGGGCTTTATAATCTAAAAATTTTTCGTGCCTGAAAGTTTTGGCTTTTGTGTCAAAAGTTGCGACAACATATTCCGGATTTAAATCTTTTATTGCTTTAAACAAAGTCAGCAAATACCCATAAACAGCTCCGGTTTCCTGTCCGTTTTTCATTGCCAGCGGAGGCAAGGCATGAAACGCCCGATGCAACAGCGCATTTGAGTCTATAATAATCAGTCTTTTTTTATCGTCCATTATATATCATATCACGTTTTAATATTTATTTCTCTAGTTTTTTCATCGACAAATGTAAAATTTATTTTTATAAAATTTTTGGGCAGGTATTTTTTAATTTTTTCTGGCCATTCAATTGCCACAATATTTTCCGGGTTTGAAATTATTTCTTTAAAACCCAATTCTAAAATTTCCTCGGACTTATTTATTCTATAACAATCAAAATGAAAAAGCCTTTTATTCGTTAAAATTGACGACCGTCCATTTTTTGGAATACAAAATTTTCTGTAAATTATAAATGTGGGGCTTAAAATTTTTTCTTTTATGCCAAGCCCTTTCGCAAAGCCCTGCAAAAAAGTTGTTTTTCCTCCGCCTAAATTTCCATGTAGAGCAATAACAACAGCGGTTTTAGATTGCTTCGTCGCTACGCTCCTCGCAATGACGAGCGCGAAATCTTGACCAAGTTTTTGCGTTTGCTTATAATTTTTTGTTGTATATTTTTTTAGCATAACTTAAAAAATTTGACTTTAAAAACAAATTCGTTTAGTGTGTAAAAATACCTGCCTCGCAGAATCAAGGCGGGAAGAAAAAATATGGAACTTCAAGAAGCAAAACAAATTATTACCGAGGCAAAAAATATTTATTTAATTCCCGAAGAAACTCCTGAAGCAATAACCTCTGTGCTAGCCCTTTTTTATACTTTAAAAGAAATGGGCAAAAATGTAAACCTGTTGCTGGAAAATTTGCCTGAAAATTTAAAATTTTTATCGCCATCTTTGGATTTTATTTCTTACCCGAAAAACTTTGTAATTTCGGTTCCAAACAATATCGCCAATGTGTCTCAAATTTTTTACGAAAAAAACGACGAGGCTTTAAAAATACACTTAACTGTAGAAAATGGTAATATTAAAAAAGATAACATTGCGTTTTATTTTGCCGAAACAAAACCCGACCTTATTATAACCCTAGGAATAAAAGATTATACCGAACAATTAAAAGGCAGGCTGAATACTTTTGGATTTTTACTTGACTCGCCCATTTTAGATATTGACAGCACTCCGACGGGCTCAGTGCAAGAAAACAAAAAATTTGGTAAAATAAACTTACTGGAAGACAATCCTTTGTTTGAAATTATTATGCGTTTAATAAACAATTTACATTAAATATGGAAGACGTAAAAAAATTATTGGGATCGGTGGCAATTTCTCCAAAAATTATTGAAGAAACAGATAAGGGGGTAAAAGACATTGAAGGATTTAAAAATAAAATAGAAGAATATCTCTCCCAAAACGTTACTGAACTTTTAGATGTTATTTTATATGGAGCAATAGCGCTTGATACTTCAGACATCCACGTTGAGCCGGAGCAAGAAAAATCAAGACTAAGAATTAGATTGGACGGCATCCTGCAAGATGTTGTTTTTTTTGACCGAAATATTTACCGCCATTTAATTTCCAGATTAAAGTTGCTTTCAAAATTAAAATTAAACATTACAGACAAGCCTCAAGACGGCAGGTTTACAATTGGCGTTAAAGATTTGTTAATTGAAATAAGAACTTCCAGCTTGCCGGCCGAATACGGCGAATCAATTGTAATGAGAATTCTAAATCCAAAAAGCTTGATCAGTTTGGAGGACCTTGGCTTGCGCGAAGACTTGTATAAAATTTTTCAGAAAGAAATTGAAAAGCCAAATGGAATGATAATCGTTACCGGCCCCACGGGATCGGGAAAAACAACCACGCTTTACGCATTTTTAAAAAAAATACAAAATCCTGAAATTAAAATTATCACAATTGAAGACCCAATTGAATATCATTTGGCGGGAGTTTCGCAAACGCAAGTCGCTCCGGAAAAAGGCTATGATTTTTCAGACGGATTAAAAAGCATTGTACGGCAAGATCCCGATGTTATTCTGGTTGGAGAAATAAGGGACTTGGAAACCGCAAAAATAGCCCTGCAAGCGTCTTTAACCGGGCATCTGGTACTTAGCACTTTGCATACAAATGATGCGGCTGGGACCATCCCAAGGCTTGTGGACATTGGTACAGACGCTTCGTCAATTGCATCGGGGTTGAAAATGGCAATTGCCCAAAGATTGGTCAGAAAAATCTGCCCAAAATGCAAAGCCAAAAAAGGCGGCTGCGAATATTGCAATTTTACAGAATATAAAGGCAGAATGGGCTTATACGAAGTTCTCTTGGTTGACGCTGAAATGGAAAAATTTATTTTAACCAATCCGCCGGTTTCTGAAATCAAAAAATTAGCCATACAAAAAGGCATGGTCACAATGTACCAATCTGGATTGCTGGCGGTAAAAGAAAAAAAGACAACATTGCAAGAAGTTAAACGCGTTGTGGAAGAAGACGAATCGCTTTAACAAAAAAAACGGCTCTGGGGTTGGAGGTAGTTTTATTGTCTGGGACAATAAGAAAGATTTTTTTGAGGAGCGGTCGAGCCGGAGCAAGACCGTCCGAAGCTGAAAAAAATCCAAATAAATACCTCCAACTCCAGAGCCGTTTCCGGTGTATTTTTCAATATCTTTAATATTAGCATTTTTTAAAGTATATGTCAAGAGTTTTAGACCAAAAACCCGCCAAAGAAGATGAAGCGCTAGATTCTGCTTTAAGACCTAAAATTTGGGCTGATTACATTGGCCAAGAAAAAATTAAGGAAAATATAAGAATAATTTTAACTGCCGCAAAGCAAAGAGGTCAAAGTCCGGATCATTTGCTGTTTTATGGAAATTCAGGATTGGGAAAAACTACGCTGGCTCAACTGGTGGCTATGGAAATGGGTAAAGAAATAAAAATTTCATCAGGTCCGGCGATTGAACGCGCTGGCGATTTGGCTGCAATTTTGACAAATTTAAACGATGGCGATGTTTTGTTTTTAGATGAAATCCATCGCATCAGCAACACAGTTGAAGAATATTTATACCCGGCAATGGAAGACTACAAACTAAATTTAATTTTGGGCAAAGGCCCGATGGCGCGAACAATGGAGTTAAAGCTGCCTAAATTTACTTTAATTGGAGCAACAACAAGGCCGGCGCTATTGTCTGCTCC
The DNA here is from genome assembly GCA_001822065.1 of Candidatus Staskawiczbacteria bacterium RIFOXYB1_FULL_37_44. Classification (GTDB taxonomy): domain Bacteria; phylum Patescibacteriota; class Minisyncoccia; order Minisyncoccales; family Staskawiczbacteraceae; genus XYD1-FULL-39-28. The sequence continues at coordinate 9,932 of MHPJ01000010.1, forward strand.
GCTAAGAAACCGCTTTGGCGCCATTTTTCAGCTTGATTTTTATAAACCAGAAGATATTGAAAAAATAATTGAAAGATCTGCTAGAATTTTGAATATACAAATAGAACCAGATGCCGTAAAAGCTGTTGCCGAACGTTCGCGCTTTACTCCTCGCGTTGCCAACCGGCTTTTAAAAAGGGCCAGAGATTTTGCCGAAGTCCAGTCGGACGGAAAAATTACAAAAGAAATATCAGCGAAGGCGCTGGAATCTTTAGATATAGATAAAATGGGTTTAGAACTCGGAGACAGAAAAATTTTGCTGGCGCTTATTGAAAAATTTGACGGAGGTCCGGTTGGGCTTCAAACCTTGTCGGCTGCTGCTATGGAAGAAGAAGACACAATTTTAGATATTTACGAACCGTATTTAATGCAAATGGGATTTATTGAGCGAACGCCCCGTGGCAGAATTGCCTCAAAAATGGCTTATGAACACCTCGGCATAAAAATAAAAAACTCTCAAAGCCAATTAATTTAAATCTGGCTGTTGTCATTGCGAGGAGGCTCGCAAGCCGACGTGGCAATCTATAACTCTGGATTGCCACGCTCGTCGCCCAAAGGGCGAACTTCGCTTGCAATGACAATGCAAAAAAAACGCGCCCCTCATTTCGCTTTCGCGAAATTCGGGGCACTTATTGTTTTACTCGCGAGAACTTTGTCCTCGCCTACTTGAACTTTCAGCCCATCCCGCCGCCATCGCCGGAGTAAATGCTCCAGCGGGTCTGATCAGCGTACTGCTCGAAGATCTTGTCGGTCGCCAGAGCCGAGCCGTCGGGACGCTTGGCGCTGATGCCAGCATCTCCCGAAAGCTGCGCTCGCAAATATCCATACTGGATATCGTCGCGCGCATCGGCGCGAATCTCAAAGCTGTAAGTATTTCCTACGGGGCTGGTGAGCAAAAGGCCGTCAAAGACAACCTGCTCGTTCACCAACTCGCCCGCCACCGAGCCGTCGAAAATGCCGTCGCTGTTGGTGTCCCAGTGCATCACATAATTAGTGAAACTGGACAGATCACCTTGGGTAGCCGTGATAGCCACATGGGTGATGTACATCAAGCTGGTACTGGAAGCCGTGAAGGCCTCCAAAACCAAATCCGGCGTTCCCGGCTCCACAGTCTGCCAGTTTGGCGAAGCGGTCGGGATCTCTTTGACCACCAGCTCGTGATCAGCGGACTTAAACGAGAACAGAGTGGCGACGTTGGTGTAAAGCCGAATTTGCGCTCCTGTGGCTGGCGCCGTGCCATTGACCATAGTGCCCTGCAAGGGCTTACCGGTTTCCGTGTTCACTGCGTTCAGCCCCGACGTATCGAAGGCCAATTGCAGATGGTCAGAAACTGGCACGGCAACGATGTCGCCACGCACCTCGTATCGGCCGTCAGGCATGTCTGCATCGGCAAGATTAAAACTGAGCTTGCCGTTGGACACGGTTCCGGCGCTACAAACACTCACGTCGAAAACATCGTCCCAGTTGGTATCTGCCCACAAAGAGTAAGCCGCATCATCGAGATCACCCTGTTGAGCCGTAAAGCTCATGGTCTTGGGCTGAACCAATTCGGACTGCCAAGAATAAAACTTCAGCAGGCTGACGCCTTGCTGGTCAATTTCCACAGACCCGTACTTGTCGCCAGATTCTTGGCTGACGCTCCAGGACTGCGTGTCCATGGGTTGTAAAATGGGATCCACGCCGCCGTACCTGACGTTTTCAAACGGCAGATCCACACCCCGCAAATTGACGCCCGAGACCAACGCGATGTCCAACCCAATGTCCTCGCCGGACAAATAAGAGTTAAACTTCGCATAAACCTCGATATGGAGCCCCTTTTTGGACAGCCACACCGGCCTGTAGACGTCTGTGCTAATGACGTCGTAATAGTCCGGCCTCGCGGATGCGAGATTGGCCTCACAGCCATCCTTGGACTTGCCGTTCAAATCGGCCATCACCACCACTTCGGTGATGTTGTACCGCAGTTCGGCGCTTCCAAAAGCTGGCAAGAAGTCAAACCCCGTGAGCCGAGCGCGATTGCGACCGGTCTTCAGAGTCATGTCCAACAGCTCCACTTTGGAAGCGCCGGGCAGAACGCCCGAAGCCAACAATGGGATCTTGTTGTTGATCACATCGATGAACGGCATGGGCGCAGGTCTTAATGTCCCGCTCCCGCCGCCGGCCAGCATTTGCCGAGGCTCCAACGACTCAACGCGCAACTTCCGGCTCGTCAAATTCCTACGCATCACAGCTCTCCTTAAATCAATGAACACTTTAACAAAAAAGAGGAACCATTCCTCTCTTTATTTATCTTAGCATATTATTAAAACCTTGTCAACTCATTCGGCCTACATAAAAAATCGCCTAAAAAGGTGATAAAAGTTTTAACTACAATTAGGGGTATACAAAATTTACGACTATTTTTAGTATGAGCGGGTGATGGGAATCGGACCCACGTACTTTGATTGGCAACCAAATGCACTACCATTGTGCTACACCCGCAGTTCATGTGCCGGGGAAAGGAATCGGACCTTCGACCACTGCTTTTTCAGAGCAGTGCTCTACCACTGAGCTACCCCGGCATATTAATTATGTTTTTATATATACCCTCTGTCCATCCTTTAATCTTCAAAAACAATTTAGTATTGCATACATAAATATCAAAAGTTCCGAAGGGTAAAGAATTTTTTTTGTTTTGGCTACTTATATTATGCTTTGAATATGTTTTATAAAATTGGCTTAACGGAATTTTAGAAACTGAGGACCAATAATTTTCAGCTTTTTTTATGTTAAGATGTGGGTGAATATGGATATGCCCTCTAAACTTTTTTTCTGGAACATAGCAGATTTTTCTCAAAAATTCCATCATAATTTCAATTATTTTGGGGTCGCCGTTTGCTATTCTAACTAATCCACGTTGTGTCTTGCCTCCCTCCGCCCAATATAAAGCAATTCCTAAAATTTTTAAATCTTGTAAAGATAAATTATTTATCTCTTCTCTTGCTTTATCAATTATTATCTGTCTCCGATTATTTTCATTCTTAAATCTAGTCGCCCTTCTTTTTTCTATTATTTCCTTTTTAACGCCCTTGTTAGATAATTCTTGTTTTTGATCTTTTGTAAGCTCTATATTTTTTACCCATAAACTGATACTACTTTTGGAAACTCCCAATTCTTTTTTAATTTCGTTCATTGACCAGCCTTGTTTTCTTAAACTGATAGCCAAATTTTTTTCTTTTAGTTTCATAATTAAACCCGTTAGTTGTTTGTTATATCTATTATAGCATAACGGTCTAATTATGGAAATGTGAACGGCATAGGATTCGAACCTATAACCTCCGCGATGTAAACGCGATGCTCTGCCGTTGAGCTAGCCGTCCTTGTCTTGCACTGAGCTTGTCGAAGTGTGCGCGAGAGAGGAGTCGAACCTCCACGCCTTTCGGCACCAGCTCCTTAGGCTGGCGTGTATGCCATTTCACCACTCGCGCAATTTATTTTTTCTCCCGCCCCTCTGAGGCGGCTGGCGCGCCTGCTGTTGATTCCTCAACTGGCTCCCGCCCTTCTGGGACGAGGCTCGCCTCTTCAGAGGCGGCGGGCGCAATTGCAACTGCAAAATCTCTTTTCTTTAATTTTGCTTTTTTCCCTTTGGCTGTTCTTAAATAATAAAGTTTTGATCTTCTGGCCTTTGCGCTTCTTATAATTTCAAATTTTTCCACAGACGGCGAATGGATTGGGAAAACCCTTTCAACTCCTACGCTGTCAACAACTTTACGCACAGTTATTGTGGCTGAAATTCCTTTGCCGTGCTTTTTGGCAATAATTATGCCTTCAAAAATCTGAATTCTTTCTTTGTCGCCTTCTTTTATTTTTTGGTGTACTTTAATTGTATCTCCCGGCCTTAAGTCTGGTATTTTTCTTTCTTGCTCTTTATTAAATTTTTCAAGTAATGTTGTCATCTAAATGAATTTTAAATTTTAAGTTTTAAATTTTAAATATTTTGGTTTGAATTAAAATTTATAATTTATTATTTAAAATTTTAAGTGCTTGTTTTAATTCTTCCGGCAGTTCTGACAAAAATTCTTTTGTCTCTCCGCCTAATAATTGGATTTTTAAGTATTTTGCGTGCAGGAATTGTCTTGTCAGGCCTTCTGGTATTTTTGAATTTTTAAAGCCATACATTTTATCTCCTGCAATTGGATGTTTTAAATAAGCTAAATGGCACCGTATTTGGTGCCTGCGGCCTGTTTTTATTTTGACTTCAAGTAATGTAAATTCACTTGAGGTCATCCCGCGAAGCCTTGGCGAAGTGGGACTTTTATATCTGTCGATGACTCTATATTCGGTAATTGCTTCCCTGGCAGATTTGGCCTGCCTGCCGGCAGGCAGGGAGCGTAACGCCACTTGTTTTCTAAAATCTTTTTTAGATCGGGCAATTAAAGTTTTAATTTCTCCAGAGTCATTTTCCATAACTCCCTCTGCCAAACAAACATATTTCTTTTCTACCTCTCTACTTATAAACTGTTTTTGCAGAAAAATCAAGCTTTCATTTGTTTTTGCCACCAGTAAAACTCCCGAAGTGTCTTTGTCTAACCTGTGAACAATTCCATATCTCGGGGGAGACCCGATGTCCCCCAAATTCGGCTTTTGCTCTATTAAGGCGTCGATTAGCGTATTTTCTGTTGTTTTTCCTTCGGGAAACACAACCATTCCCGCTGGCTTGTCCACCGCCAGCACATCATTATCTTCGTAAATTATTTTTATTTCCATTTGTTTTAGGCTTCTTCCCACTCGTTAATTGAAATACCGGCTTGTTTTAAAATTTCAGAAACAAGATGCCTTGAAATATCTCCGCGATGAGGATTTGGAATATGAACTTTTAATTCTCCCTTCACCATAAATAAATGACGACCACCCGAAAAGGGGCCATCAAATCCAAGCCTTTGGAATTTTTGCACAAATTTACGCCAGGAAATATTTTTAGGCATGGCGGTTGCCAATTTTCATTAAAAAGCCGGGTATTTTTTCTTTTGCCTGAATTTTTAAAATAAACCAATCTTCTAAAACTTCTTTCAACTCTTGTCTGCAGTCTTCCAAGTTTTTTGCATTAGACCAAACCCCGCGAAGTCCTGCTATTTCACCAAAATAACTTCCATTCTCCAAAATTTTATATCGCGCTGTTTTTAATTTTTTCTTTATAAATTCTCCAAACATATTTTTAGTATTTATGACTTTAAATTATCACATTTTTATCATAAAAACAACATTAAGCTTGTGGGCGGTATAGGACTCGAACCTATAACATCGAAAACGTCAATTTCGCGCTCTACCAAATTGAGCTAACCGCCCTCATTATTTTAAAATTTTTAATTTTGTGGTCCTGGCAGGGATCGAACCTGCGACGGCCGTCTTATAAGGGCGGTGCTCTGCCACTGAGCTACAGGACCGAGTCTAGTCATTGCGAGGAACGAAGTGACGAAGCAATCCAGAGTGAAATTCACATACTATAGATTGCCGCGTCGCCTGCGGGCTCCTCGCAATGACGATTTGCAAATTATTTTGACTTAATTAGTTTTTCAAATTCTTCGCGCTCTATAATTTCTTTTTCTATCAAATCTTTGGCAACTTTGTCCAGCAATGCGCGGCGCTTTAACAAAATTTGTTCTGCATTTTTTTGGGCTCCCTTTATTATTACATCAACTTCTTCGTCAATTCTTTCGGCAATTTTTTCAGAATAATTTCTTTGTTCGGAAATTTCTTTTCCCAAAAACACCAGTTCTTCTTTTTCGCCAAAAGCAATCAAGCCCAATGAAGACATACCAAATTCTTTTACCATCCTTCTTGCCAAGTCCGAAGCTCTTTGTAAGTCATTTGAAGCGCCGGTTGTCATTTCGCCAAATTTTATTTTTTCAGCCGAGCATCCGCCAAGCAAAGTGGCAATTTCAGAAATAAATCCGGTTTTTGTTTTCATTTTTCTTTCTTCGCTTGGCACTTGCAAAGTGTAGCCGGCGGCCATTCCTCTGGCAATTATGGAAATTTTTCTAACAGGTTCTGTTTCAGGCGAAAATGTGGAAACTAAAGCATGTCCTGCTTCATGGAAGGCTGCAATTTCTTTTTCTTTTTTAGATAAAATGTGCGACTTTCTTTCTGGGCCCAGCAAAACTTTTTCAATTGCTTCCAAAAAATCTTTTTGGTGAATTTCTGTTTTATTTTGTCTGGCAGCCAGTAAAGCTCCTTCATTTGCCACATTTGCCAAATCTGCTCCGGAAAAACCCGGAGTTCTTTCGGCAACTTCTTTAAAATTGACGCCTTTTGCCAAAGGTTTTGTTTTTGAATGGATTTCTAAAATTTCTTCTCGGTCGTGGACATCCGGCGGATCTAAAACAATTTTTCTGTCAAATCTTCCCGGCCTTAATAAAGCCGGGTCTAAAATGTCCGGCCTGTTTGTGGCAGCTAAAATAATCACGCCGGTTTCTTTTTCAAAGCCGTCCATTTCAACCAAAATTTGGTTTAAAGTTTGTTCTCTTTCATCGTGTCCGCCTCCAATGCCGGCTCCTCTGTGGCGTCCAATAGCGTCAAGTTCGTCAATAAAAACAATTGACGGCGAAGATTTTTTTGCCATTGAAAATAAATCGCGAACGCGAGCTGAACCCACTCCTACAAACATTTCCACAAATTCAGATCCTGAAATTGATAAAAACGGCACATTGGCTTCACCTGCCACTGCTCTTGCCAACAAAGTTTTTCCAACTCCGGCTCCTCCAACCAGCAAAACGCCGCGTGGAATTTTTGCTCCCATTGCCAAATATTTTTTTGGAAATTTTAAAAAGTCTACAATTTCAACCAATTCTTCTTTGGCCTCTTTCAGGCCGGCTACGTCTTTGAAAGTAATTTTTTCTTTGCCATGTCCCTCGGCTCCAAAAATTCTGGCTTTGGCTTTTGTAAAATCAAATGCCTGCATTGCTCCTGTTTTTGCCTGTCGGAACATAAACCAAAATATCAATCCAAAAAATACCAAAGGCAAAATCCCAAAAACCAGAAGCGGAGTTGCCCAAGACCAAAAATCCTGTTTGACAGGCTGTACGTCCACTTGCACTTTTTGCAAAGCATCTTTATTTACTCCCAAATTTGCCAGCAAATCAGTTACGCTGGTGTTTTCTTCTTTCATTGAGGTTACGGTTTTATTGTCATTATATGTAATTTCAAGAGTTGTTCCTGCAACAGTAACCTTTTTTACTTTGTTCGCGTTTATGTCGCTAACCAATTGCGTGGCAGAAATTTCATTTGGAGTTACCGCCGGAAAATAAAGCGCGCTGAAAATTCCTGTAATTACAATTAGGATTAAAACTACTAATATAAAATTTTTTATAAGTGGATTCATGTGTATATATTTAATATGCTAAATTTAACATAAAATTAAAAATTATTCAATGAAAAAGCCGAAGGGTTGTTTTGCAACACCTCCGGCAGACTATGACTTTGCGGCAATATCAGCCTCGAGTCTTATTTTTTTCTTGCTTTGCGCGAACCATGCGGAAAACTGTCCGCAAGAAATTCTTGCATTGGACAGGTTTCATATCAAGGAAGGCTTCACCGGGATTGTGGAACTGCCCGACTGCTTTGTCGTACAACTTAGCAGCCTTCGGGCTTTTTGAAACAACTTCCACAAGACCGATATGACCGTCTGACCTGCGCGCGAAGCGCAAAGTTAGATTCTTGATGGTGACTCCCTCATCAGGATTATTTGGTGGAGCCCATTTAAACTCCTCCTCGCAAATTAAGGTGGCCATGCCGACAGCGCCTTTCAAAAACTCCCACGGCTCAAGCTCTCGGTTTTCCTTCTCGAAAATCGCCGAGAATCCGCGTTTGAGCGCGGCGCCGAGTTGTTCGGTCTTCCTTTGCCAGTTTTCCAGTTTTTCACCGGACAACTGTGGCGGCGGGATAATCCTAAGTCCGTCGCAGACTTTTCCGTCGTCAGCCTTAATCGCCGACAACAGAATTGTTGCGTTTCCGAGCTCGGCAAGTCCGTTTTTGTGGCCGGTAATTCCGGTCACAATCAGAACTTGCTTGTCGATTCCGTTTAGTTGGCTTTCCAGTTCGAAAGTCGCCTTGTTGTCGATTCCAAGTTGGAACTTTCCGAGTTTTCCAGCCCAAGCTTCCTGTGGAATGATTTCTTCGTCGGAAGTCCGGGGTTTGGGCGGGGCAGTCACGGTAGCGAGTTTTTCTGCAGACCGTGTTTCCACGGCGTGCAATTGCTCGCCGCGCAACCTGCCCACAAGCTGCAGAATCTCGGTTTTGTCTTCGGGTTTGAGCCCAAAACCTTCTGCCGTAACTTGAAAGGTTGGCGACAGGTATTTCTCCTGTGCCGCCCAGACAAGTATGTCCACTGCTTCTTGCTCATTTATTTCTCGTTTCATTTTGAAACGAATGTTTGCAAGGTGCGCGGCACGCCGGAGGGCAAACGCCGAATTCTCCATGAGCTTGGCGATGCCGAGCTTGAACCGCGAAATAACGTCGGCCCAGGTAAGCTCCGGAATATCCGAGGGGTTGTCGAGTCCTGCTTCGATTTTCTCGGTCTCGGCCAGAAACTCGAACACCAGCGGCAGAACGACTGCCAGCAGGTACTCGGCGTGCTCAGCAATTTTGCCGGCGGCCGCCTGCACAGCCTTGATGGCCTCCATCGCCGAGCGTTTCTTTTCGCTCGGCTCCATACGCGAGGGGTCTTTCTCAATGGCCTCGAGTAGTTCGGTGATGGACAGTTCAACCTGGGTGTCAATGGTTTTTTCCATGACGAGAATCCTTCAAAAACAGGGTTTAGTGTGCCGGCCGAAAAAATATCGGGCAGCTCTTAAGTGCCTACTTTATTTATTATAGCATTTTAGGAAGTCGTTGTCAAGACCTTGACCTCTTGACAATTAGATTGTATTTGCTATACTTAAATCAGCTCATTAGATGCCCTGGCTTGGAGGCTTGGGGAGCGATCCGGTTTTTCATCCTGAACAGGAGGGATTTGCAATGTTGGTACTTTCCCGAAAGAAGAACGAGAGTATTGTCATCAATGATGACATCACAATCGTTGTCGTTGAAATCCGGGGCGACAAAGTGCGCCTTGGTATTGAAGCGCCCAAAGAAGTTCCGGTGCATCGGCGAGAGGTTTTCGACGCCATCCGTCGCAACGATGCGACGGTCAAGTAGGCTATGCAAATGCCCGGCAGATAGTATTTTAGCAGGAAGCTTCGGCGACCTGCTCTTTTTTTGTTTAAAATTATAAGATAATATAAAAAATATGATTATAGATACGCATTCGCATTTAAGCTTTAAAGCATACAATACAGATAGAGATGAGGTTATAAAACGCAATTTAGAAAATGGCGTTGTTTGTATTGATGTTGGAACTGATTATAATTCAAGTAAAAAAGCTGTTGAATTGGCAAAAAAATATGAAAATATTTATGCGTCTGTTGGCATGCACCCCGAAGTTGTTGATGAAGAATTCGACAAAGAAAAATATATAGAATTAGCGAAGTCAAAAAAGATTGTTGCTATTGGGGAGATCGGGCTGGATTATAAGTTTAAAAACGAAGGTCAAAAAAAACTTTTTATTGAGCAATTAGAATTAGCAAAAGAATTAAATTTGCCGGTTATTATTCACTGCCGCGCTGCTCACAATGATGTGCTGGAAATTCTTAAAAACTACAAACTATCCGGAGTTATTCACTGTTTTACAGGCAATTGGCAAGAAGCTCAAAAATATTTGGAGTTGGGTTTTTATTTGGGAATTAACGGAATAATCGATAAATTAAATTTGGACGAAGTTATAAAAAATTGTTCGTTAGATAAAATTTTGGTTGAGACAGATTGTCCGTATTTGACTCCGAAAGAAGAAGGAACTAAACGAAATGAGCCAATTTTTGTAAAACATGTTATTCAAAAAATTGCAGGCTTACGAGAAATTACTTTTGACGAAGTTGCCTCTGCAACTTTTCAAAACGCAAAAAACCTATTTAGAATATAAAACATCTTGACAGTCAGGTGTGTTTTTGGTAACTTTAATTTGATGATGCTCCTTTGATCGTGAGGAGAGGGGCCGCTGATAGTTTCCCGCTTAGGATATGGTGTCTCAGACGTGAAACTATTATGTCCCTCTCCTCGTTTTGAGGAATTTGTTCTTTGATAGCGTCCTATGCGAGAAGAAGGGTTGAAGACTTTCCGTTTTTAGCCCACGGGAATGATAGGAAGGCTCGTCGCTTTCCTTCGGTTGCCTCCGTCGCAGCCTTTCTTCTCGCTTTGTCTTATCAAACCCATCTGGGTTTGGTTATAGCCTTCGGGCAAACCCCAAAGAGAGATATTATAGTACCGCGCGGTCATTCTTGCGTATTATTTCCCCATCTCTCTGCGGGGCTTTTTTTATAAACTTTTTGCAAAAAAATACCAAAATAAGTCTACGCCATATTATTGCTATAGCATTGGTGCGGAGTATAGTATACTTTGTATTTAAAGTAGTTATTTGTCAAGATTTACGAAGTTAAAGATATTTGGTAAAATAAAAAATTAAAGAAAGAATGAAAAGATACAGTCCAAAATTAATAGAGAAAAAATGGCAGGAGAAGTGGTATGGCTCGGGCGTTTTTAAGGCGCAGAACGGTTCTAAAAAAAGGAAATTTTATCTTTTAGTTGAGTTTCCTTATCCGTCTGGAGACGGGCTTCATGTTGGACATTGCCGAAGCTACACTGCTTTAGACGTAATTGCCAGAAAAAAAAGAATGGAGGGCAATAATGTTTTATTTCCAATTGGTTGGGACGCTTTTGGCTTGCCTACAGAAAATTATGCTATAAAAAAAGGAGTCCATCCGTCTATTGTTACGAAAAAAAACACAGATAATTTTAGACGGCAAATGAAAGAATTGGGGTTTTCTTTTGACTGGTCAAGAGAGATAAATACCACAGACCCTAAATATTACAAATGGACGCAATGGATATTTTTAAAATTATTTGAGTCGGGATTAGCCTATAAAGATAAAATTGCAATAAATTGGTGTCCTAAGGACAAGATTGGTTTAGCAAACGAAGAAGTTATTGGCGGAAAATGCGAAAGATGTGGAACAAAAGTTGAAAAAAAAGAAAAAGAGCAGTGGATGATAAAAATTACAAAATATGCTGAAAGGCTGGTGAAAGACTTGGACAATGTAAATTTTTTAGAAAAAATAAAAACACAGCAGAAAGAATGGATTGGCGAGAGCCACGGAGCAATTGTAAAATTTTCTGTTGAAGGGATTGAAGAAAGTATTGAAGTTTTTACCACGAGGATGGACACGATATTTTCGGGCACATTTTTAATTTTGGCTCCCGGGCATAATTTTATAGAAAAATATAAAAACAAAATTGAAAATATTGATGAGGTTTTAAAATATAAAGAAGAAGCAAAAAACAGCTCGGACATTGATAGGACAAATTTGGACAAAGATGTGACAGGCGTGCAGTTAAAAGGAATTGTTGCCAAAAATCCGGCAACAAACGAAGAAATGCCTGTTTGGATTGCGGATTTTGTTTTAGAGCAATATGGAACCGGAGCTGTTTTTGCCGACGCGCACGACAAGAGGGATTTTAAAATGGCAAAAAAATATGGCATTGCCTTGCGTACCTCAATTAAGCCAAACGATGAACTTTTGTGGCAAAAAGTAAAAAATTTGGAAGAATGTTTTGAAGGCGATGGGACATTGTACAATTCTAGCCAGTTTGACGGAATGTCTTCAGCAATTGCAAGACCTTTAATTATTGCATGGCTTTTGGGAAAGGGCTTGGCAAAACCAAAAACAAGCTATAAATTGCGCGATTGGGTTTTTTCGCGCCAGCATTACTGGGGCGAACCCATTCCGCTTATTTTTTGTAGTCAGTGTGGTTGGCAACCTGTTCCTGAAAAGGATTTACCAATAGAATTGCCAAAAGTCAAAAATTATAAACCAACAGACACGGGTGAATCGCCTTTGGCCGCAATTTCAAAATGGATAAATGTAAAATGCCCAAAATGCAAAGGCTTTGCAAAACGGGAAACCGACACAATGCCAAACTGGGCAGGATCAAATTGGTACTACCTCGCATATGCTATGCTCGGAAATTCGAAATCCGAAGCACGAAATCCGAAACTCGACTGGAATGAAAAAAATATAAAATACTGGATGAGTGTTGATTGGTATAATGGCGGGATGGAACACACAACTTTGCATTTGCTTTATTCGCGGTTTATTTTTAAATTTTTATGGGACATCGGGGCGGTTCCAAAACAAATTGGCGCAGAGCCTTACAAAAAAAGAACTTCACATGGAATGGTTTTAGGTGAAGGCGGAATTAAAATGTCTAAGTCAAAAGGAAATGTAATAAATCCCGATTCTGTTGTAAAACAATATGGAGCAGATACTTTGCGTGTATACGAAATGTTTATGGGGCCTTTTGAGCAAATGATTCCTTGGGACGCAAAAGGAGTGGTGGGATGCCAGAGATTTTTGGAAAAAATTTATAACCTTGCGCTAAAAATCAATCCGGCTATGAGGCGTGGCGCAAAGTCAAACAGCGAGTTGGATCCAAAATTTAAATTTTCGCTGAATAAAACAATTAAAAAAATCAGCGAAGACATAGAGGCAATGAAATTTAACACGGCAGTTTCTTCGCTGATGATTTTGGCAAATAATTTTATTGAAAATAAAGAGTTTATTGCAAAAGAAGATGTGAAGACTTTGCTGTTGCTGTTAAGCCCTTTTGCTCCGCACTTGGCTGAAGAGCTTTGGCTTGCGTCGAGTTTTAAGGGATTGTGCTGCAATCAAAAATGGCCCAAATATAATCCAAAATTTATTGAAGAAGAAAAAGTCTTGCTGATTGTGCAAATAAACGGTAAGGTTAGAGATAAAATAGAAGCTGATTTTGGAATTTCCCAAAAAGAAGCTGAAAGTTTAGCATTAAAATCTGAAAAAATAAAAGTTTTGGTTGGCGGAAACAAACCTGTAAAAATAATTTTCGTGGCAAATAAATTAATTAATATTGTAATTTAAAATTAAATGGCAAAAAAAGTTTTGTTGGGAAACGAAGCAATTGTAAGGGGAGCCTTGGAAGCCGGAGTTAGTTTTGTTACAGGTTACCCGGGATGTCCCTCGGCCGAAATTGGCGAAGAATTTTTGCGCATTGCAAAAAAGGAAGGAATTTATGCAGAATGGGCAACAAATGAAAAAGTTGCTTTAGAATCTGCCATTGGCGCCAGTTTTTCTGGATTAAAAAGTTTGATAAATATGAAAAGTTTTGGAATAAATGTTTGTTCTGACAGCTTGTTGCCTTTGGCTTATACCGGCGTTAAAGCTCCAATGGTAATCGTTGTTGCAGACGATCCGAGCTGCCATAGCTCGGCGCAATCTGAACAAGATTCAAGAGGTTATGCTTTTTTGTCGCACATTCCTGTTTTAGAGCCCGCCGATGTGCAAGAATGCTATGAGTTTACAAAACTAGGGTTTGAAATTTCTGAAAAATTTAATATTCCGGTAATTTTACGCACCACAACGCGTGTTAATCATCAGAGAGCAATAGTTGAATTTAATGAGATTGCTTCGTCGCAAGCTCCTCGCAATGACGGGAATTTTGTGAAAAATCCGCACCAGTTTTGCACAATGCCTCCGCGGGTTTTGGAAATGAAAAAAGAGCTTTTGGAAAAAATGGAAAAAATAAAACAGTTTGCAGAAAAATCGAAAATTAACAAAATTGAAAATTCATTAAAAATAGGTAATTCTAAATTGGGAATTATCACATCTGGCGTGTCTTATTTGTATGTAAAAGAAGCGCTTGGCGAACTTGGCTTGAATTTGCCAATTTTAAAATTGGGATTTTTTTATCCTTTGCCAGATAAAACTGTTTTAAAATTTATTAAAGGCCAGAAAAAAGTTTTAGTTGTGGAGGAATTAAACGGCTATATAGAAAACGGAATAAAAATAATTGCCAAAGACGCGAATTTAAAAACCGAAATACTCGGCAAAAATGTTTTGCCTGAAATTGGTGAATTAAATACAGAAAAAATTATTTTAGCTTTGTTAAAAGTCCTGAAATTGAAAATTGGAAAATTGGAAAACTCATTGAAAATAGAATCGCTTTGCTGTAATTCTGCGGAATTAAGTGAAAATTTAAAATTGGAAATTCCCCGCAGATTTCCAAAACTTTGCGAGGGATGCCCGCATTTGTACACATTGGCCGCAATTAAAAGAGCGGCTCCGGAAAATACAGTTTTTGGCGGAGACATCGGATGCTATATGATTGCCGGATATCCTCCGCACAATATGCAAGATTATGTTTTTTCAATGGGCTCGTCTATGGGAATAAGCCACGGCATTGTGAAAGCAACCAGCCCCGCCTTCGCCAAGGCTTCGGCGGGCAAGCAAAAGGTGATTTCTTTAATTGGCGACGCGACATTTTTTCATGCTGGAATTCAAGGATTGATAAATATGGTTTATAACAAATCTAATTCGCTGGTTGTTATTTTAGACAACAGGATTACCGCAATGACCGGCCACCAGCCAAACCCGGGAATGGGAAAAAACGGAATGGGAGAAACGGTTGAAGAGCTGAAAATTGAAGATATTGTAAGAGCTTGCGGAGTAAAACATATTAAAGTTTTAGATCCGATAAATGTAAAAGAGCTGGAAGAGACAGTAAAAGATTTTCTAACAAAAGACGAAGTTTCGGTTATAATTTCAAAGCGCATTTGCGCATTGCTGGAAAGACGGCAGCCAAAAAGTGAATCTCTACAAGTAGTTGAATAAAAATTATGAAAAATTTTAATATTATTATTGCGGGAGTTGGCGGACAAGGTTTGATTACTTTGGTAAAAATTATTACAGAAGCTGCTTTTATTGAAGGTTGCGATGTTAAAAGTTCCGAGCTCCACGGGCTTTCGCAAAGAGGCGGAAGCGTTATTGTGCATATAAGATTCGGTAAAAAAATATATTCTCCATTGGTAAAAACTGGCGGAGCGGATTTGATAATCGGGCTTGAAGAGCTGGAAGGTTTGAGGGCGCATGTTTTTGCCGGTCCGCAGACAAAATTTTTAGTTAATAAATATTTCTCTCCGTTTATTGGAACATTGCCGGAAGAAAAAATTATGGAAAATTTGAATAAGATAGCAAAAAATAATTTGTATTTAGTTGAAGCTTCAAAAATTTGCAAAGAAAAACTGCAAAACGAAGTGGTTAGCAGTTTGTATCTTTTGGGCTTTTGCGTTAACGAAAAATTAATACCGCTTAGCGGGGGCTCAATCTTTGAGGCGATTAAAAAAACAATGCCGGAAAAATTTGTAGATTTGAATATTAAAGCTTTTGAATTATCTAAAAATATATGAAAGTTGTAATTGCCGCTGCCGGACAAGGAACAAGAATGCTGGATTTGTCAATGAATAAATCCAAACATTTAATAGAGGTTGAAAAACGGCCGTTTTTGGCGTATGTTTTGGACAATTTAGTTGCCGCCGGATATAACGACATAATTTTGGTAGTGGGTTTTAAAGAAGAACTGATGGAAGAATTTAGGAAAGAATTCTTAAAATACGTTAAATCATCCGGTGAATTAAAAATTAGAATTATTAACCAGCACAAGATTTTAGGTCCAAAAGAAAAAGAATACGGCACTGCCTGCCCAGTAAAATGCGTTAAAAACGAGATTGGAAAAGAAAATTTTATTTATTTGTATGGCGATAATTTGTTTTCTGTAAACGATTTGAGATCATTGAATATAGAAGACAACTTTTGCTATATTGCCGGATTAAAACATCAAAATTCGGAGAAATACGGAGTTTTAATCCGGGACGGAGAAGATTTTTTGGATAAAATTATTGAAAAACCCAAGGAATTTGTTGGAAATTTAATTAATGCCGGGCTTTATAAATTTACTCCGGAAGTTTTTGAAAAAATAAATATAATCCAAAAATCTCCAAGGGGAGAATATGAAATAACAGACGCGATTTCTCTTTTAGCAAAAGACAGAAAAGTAAAAATTAGGGAAATAAATGATTATTGGCTGGATTTTGGAAATCCCGAAGATATAAAAAAAGTTTCAGATTTTATAAAAAATGGACGCAATAAAACAATCGCAGAAAGCCTTAAATAGAGCTGTTGAGGTTTTAAAAAACGGCGGAGTTGTAATTTTCCCCACAGATACGGTTTACGGATTTTTGGCACTTGCGGATAATGGAAAGGCAATAGAAAAAATATATAAAATTAAAAAAAGGCCAAGGTCAAAACCTTTGGCTGTTTTTGTAAAAGACATAAAAATGGCTAAAACATTAGCAGAAATTAGTGAAAAGCAAGAAAAAATCTTAAAAAAGCGCTGGCCCGGCAAATTCACCTTTATACTTGAGTGTCATTCCCGCGAAAGCGGGAATCCAGTCATCAAAGACGGAAAAATAGCCCTACGAATTCCGAAACGTAAATTTTTAAATGATTTGTTAAAAAAAATAAATAAGCCGTTGGCGCAAACTTCGGTAAATATTTCCGGCCAGCCCGCTTTGACAAAAATCAGCGACATTATAAATTTATTTAAAAACCGATCGACATCGGAAGTCGAACAATTTTTAATAATAGACGCGGGAAACTTGCCAAAATCAAAACCTTCAGCCATTATTGACTTGACTTCGGAAGCATTGAAAAGATTAAGATAATGTTTTAATATAAAATATGTTCTCTTGTTTTCCTAATTTTGAGGAGGTTTGTTATGCGAGGCAAAAGAGATGAAAAATTGAAAAAAGCGTTGGAAGCTATTGCTTCTGGATTGGGATATAACGGCAAGCCAATAAATTTGGCGCTTATTGCTGCCGAAGCCTATACAAGCACTCAGAAATTTGCAAGAGAAATCAGGCTATGCGAGGCTATAACGCGTCGAAAACTTTACGGCGCACGCTATAAAGGGTGAAAAATATCACATCGCTGGCATGGCCGAGCAAGTCTCGGCCTTTTTATTGAATAAAAAATGGGATTTGGTATACTAAAGGATAACTTTAAAATATGAAAATTGATGAAATAAAAGAAAAAATAAAGTTTGTTGAGACTGTTTTGAAAGAAAAATTCCGAGTCAAAAAAATTGGTATTTTTGGTTCGTATTCAAGAGGAGAACAAAGAAAGGGAAGCGATATAGATATTTTAGTTGAATATTATGATGACCCCAGCCTTTTCGAATTCTTTGCCTTAAAGAGGTTTTTATCTAAAATTTTAGGATCAAAAGTTGATTTGGTAATGAAAAATTCTTTGAAACCCTATATAGGCAAGAGGATATTAAGTGAAGTGATTTATATATGAAAAAATCATCGTCCAAAAGAGATTATAGGGATTTTTTAATTGATATAGCCTTCTCGGCAGAACAGGCTGAAAAGTTTATTGAAGGATTCACTTTTGAGAGTTTCAGCCAGGATGAGAAGACTAAATATGCAGTCATAAGAGCGCTTGAAATTATCGGTGAAGCGGTGAAAAACGTACCTCAAAAATTTAAAAATGAGCGTAAGGAAATTCCTTGGAAAGATATGGCAGATTTGAGGAATGAGCTAATACATGAATATTTTGGCGTTAATGCAAAAGTGGTTTGGAAAGCATTAAAAAACGATATTCCAAATATCAGAGATAAAATGTCAAAATTATTAAAAGAGTTAAAAATTAATAAATTAATATGAAATTAAAAAAACAGGATTCGCAAATTTATAAATTAATAAATTTGGAAACAGAGAGGCAAAAAACTTCGCTGGAAATGATTCCTTCGGAAAATCATAGCTCGCCTGCGGTGCGTGAAGCGCTGGGGTCAATTTTGACTGATAAATACGCCGAAGGATATCCCGGGAAAAGATATTACGCAGGTTTAAAATACTATGATATTTTAGAGGATTTATGCAGAGAACGGGCAAAAAAATTATTCAAAGTTCCTCATGCAAATGTGCAGCCGTATTCTGGATCGCCTGCAAATGCCGCTGTTTATATGGCAGTCTGCGAGCCGGGAGATACGGTTATGGGTTTAGCCTTGCCAATGGGAGGACATTTAACTCACGGCTGGAAGGTGAACTTTTCTGCTAAGTTTTTTAAATCTGTGCAATATGGCGTTGACGAAAAAACTCATTTGATAAATTATGAAGAAATGGAAAAACTGGCAAAAGAAAACAAGCCAAAATTAATTTTTGTGGGAGCCACGGCCTATCCGCGAATTTTTGACTGGAAAAGATTGGGAGAAATTGCAGATTCTACCGGCGCTTATTTGGCCGCCGATATAGCCCATATTGCCGGGTTAGTTGCCGGCGGGGCGCATCCTAGCCCTGTGCCGTATGTGCATATTGTTTCTACAACAACCCATAAAACTTTACGGGGTCCGCGAGGAGGAATGATAATGGTAACAGAAAAAGGAATGAAAAAAGACCCAGAATTAGACAAAAAAATTGATAAGGCAATTTTTCCCGGATTTCAAGGGGGGCCTCATATGCATCAAGTGGCTGCAATTGCAGTATGTTTAAAAGAAGCTGCAACTCCGGCTTTTAAAAAATATGCGGCCCAAATTGTAAAAAATTCCAAAGCGCTTGCGGAAGAATTAAAAAAACTTGGCTTTAACTTAATAACTTGCGGAACAGACAATCATTTACTCTTGATTGATTTGCGAAATAAAAATATTTCCGGCTCCGACGCTCAAATAGCTTTGGAAGAGGCCGGCATCACCACAAATAAAAATACAATTCCGTATGATCCAAATCCGCCTTTCAAGCCTTCGGGAATCCGACTTGGAACTCCTGCAATTACAACCCGCGGAATGAAAGAAAAAGAAATGCAAAAAATAGCAGGCTGGATGAGAGAGGTAATTTCAAACCCTAAAAGCGCAAAAAGGGTCAGAAAAGAAATTGCCAGCTTTTGCAAAAAATTTCCTTTGCCAAGATAATTACGGTGTCATTGCGAGCCTTGCAACAGCAAGGCGTGGCAATCCAGAGTTTTATGCATATACTATAGATTGCTTCGTCGTTTCACTCCTCGCAATGACAGAAATATTATGAATATAGATTTATATTTGTTTAATTTTATAAATCAGTTTGCGGGCAAATGGGCTTGGCTGGATTATTTTGGTATTTTTTGCGCAGATTATTTGGGCTATTTCTTACTTTTTGCTTTGGCAGTATTGTTACTATTGAATTTAAAAAAATATTGGAAAATGGTGGCAGAAGCTCTTGTTGTAGCCGGATTCTCAAGGTTTGTTTTAGCTGAAATTATCCGGTTGATTTGGTTTAGGCCAAGGCCGTTTATTTCTAAAAGTTTTGTTCCCCTAATTGCTCAAAGCGCAGATGAGGCTTCTTTTCCTTCGGGCCACGCCACTTTTTTCTTTGCTATGTCAACCATTGTTTATTTTTACAATAAAAAACTTGGTATAATATTTTTTATTGCCAGTTTTTTTATAGCAATAGCCAGAGTTTTTGTGGGAGTCCATTGGCCGTCCGACATTTTAGCCGGCGCTGTTTTAGGAATTTTAACAGGATATATTTTAAATTGGCTATTTCGCAACCACGCTAAAAAACTAATTAAGAACTATGAGTAATTTTAAAAATCAGTATTTTGCATTGCGCCACGGGCAGAGCAAGGCCAATGTTTTAAAAATAGTTTTAAGTGATTTGAAAGATGGAAAAAAGGAAGAATATACGCTTTCAGAAATGGGGGAGGAGCAAGTTAAATTATCTGTAAAAAAAGGCAAAAGAAGAAGCGTTGCTCGGTAGCGATACAATAATTTATTCTTCGCCTTTTTCAAGAACTAAAAAAACTGCAGAAATAGCAAAAGAAATTTTAGGTGTAAAATCTGAAATAATTTTTGATGAAAGGTTGCGAAAAAGATGGTTTGGAGACTGGGAAAAGACAGACCATTCAGCTTATGAAAAAGTTTGGGAAGATGATGAAAAAAATCCGGAACATAAAGAAAAAAACGTTGAAAGTATAGCAGAAGTTTTAAAAAGAACGATGTCTTTAATAAAAGATTTGGAAGAAAGGTACGGGGGTAAAAATATTTTATTGGTTTCGCACGAAGACGCTTTAAAAATATTGCAGACCGGGTTTCAAAATGTTTCTCCGGCCATGCATACAAAATTGGGCATACATACAGCAGAAATAAGAAAATTATAATTTTCTTATTTCTGCTTGGTAAAAGTCGATGCGATTTTTAAATTCTTCTGGACACGCTATTCTCAATTTGCTGTTTATGGTATCGGCGTACGACAGGACAATTAGTTCTGGATAGATAGATTCACCAAATTTACTTCTTAAATCTTGCAAGTCTTTTGCGAAATTTTGGTTATCTGGCATCAATAAATAATGAAACACAGAGTGGTTAGCGATTATGTCTAAAACTAATTGGGTTTCTTCTGCTGATAAGTTGAAGCGTTCCAGTATTATTTTTGTTTTTTCAACGCTGATTTTTTCATGTCCAGAACATTTTGTGAAGCCGCCTTCTTGAACCATAGCCTCTTTCTTACCTATATCGTGCAGCGCAGTCGCTATTTCAAGCAATTCCTTTCTTGTATAGCCGTCTATCTTTTTACTGAATACGATTTCTAAATTTTTGTTATCTTTAAATGTTTTTTCTAAACCATCCATAACGCTCAGGGTATGGTCAAGCACTGACTCTTGTTGATGCCATCCGTCTTTAGAATTTTCAACTGAATCTTTTAGTTCATAAAATTCCGGAAGTAATTCAACCAACTTTCCAGATCTTAAATCTTGAGCAGTCAAATTTAGTCTTTGTTTTTCCTGATTTTCAAATTTTGATTCTGCCATTTTTATAAAATTAATTTTTGTGCCGAAGTTTTTTAATTTTTTTCAGGCTTTATTAGTTCTAAAAATTTATCCACATTTTTTGATAGCCTAATGTGATATGTTGTTTGTTGATTAAATTTATATTTTGCACTTGGCTTGTGATTTATTTTATAAGAATGAGGCTTAAATCCTAACGAGACGACCATTTCGTGAAAATCATTTGCCAGTTTTGGTATTATTGTCGTAAAAGCCATCATTTTGTATCCTCTGTCTTTATATATACACCCATCAGTTTCAATGAGCCCCCGCAGACAGTTAATTTTGTAATTATTATTTGTTTTTATCCAATCTGGTATACTGGCCATTTGCTCAAACTTTGGTCCGTTTCCAGTTTTCCACGGAATGATTTCTTTTAGGCGGTTGGAATATACGCTTACATTATAATAATTATTTTTTCTATTAGAAACACTAGCTTTATTTTTAGGAAATAATAATTGTAGAGAGTTTTTTATTTTTTGAACTAACGAAGGATATTTTGCATCGCAAGTTATCCGTAATCTGACGGCTCTTTTGTTTGGATTTGATAAATTACCATCTCCAAGAGCCAGTCCTATAACATAGGATTGCAATTCTTTATTTTCACTAATAGGTGTTTTGCGAAAATACCCTCTCATGTGCCGTCGGTGGGAGTCGAACCCACATGCCCTTGCGGACAATTGATTTTGAGTCAATCGCGTATCCCATTCCGCCACGACGGCTTATTTTTTAACTTAACATATAAATTTTTATTTGTCATCCCCCATGAAAATGAAAATGGGGATCCAGAGTTTCTAATTCTAATCTGGATTTCCGCCCTTACATGACCTTCGGCTTACACGGGAATGACATAGCTGCGCATCACTCCCACGAGGCGCTGATAATTTTTTCCGGAAATTTTTCAGCCAGTTTTTGAAAATTTTCGCAGGAAGTTTTGTGCAAAACAGCCGCCCTGTATTTTGTAAGATACGCCATTACCTTGTCTCCAGCCTCTGGGTTGCAGCACTTTGCAATGTTTACAAGCATTCCCTTTTGGCCGCCCAAAAATATGCGAGATATTTTTTCTCTTTTTATTTGCTGTTTTTCTTTCTTTTTTCTTTGGGCAATTTCAGAAATCTCAATAAATTTTTGTTTTATAAATCCGGGAATAGGAAAATTAAAAAAGGAATTGGTCTGGCTTATCGCTTTTTTAATGTGCCCATGAGCCATATTTGTTTTGACAAATTTCAGCCAGTCTGCGGACGGTTTTTTATTTTTATTTGTCAAAATTTCAACAATATCTCCGTTTTCTAAAACATATGAAAGCGGGACAATTTTCCCTCCAACTTTTGCAGACTCGCAATGGTTTCCAACATCAGAATGCACTGCATAGGCAAAATCAACCGTCGTTGCTCCTTTTTTCATAACAATTACATCTCCCTTTGGAGTCAGCGCGAAAACTTGATTTGTAAAAAAATCAAGTTTAAAAGTTTTCCAAAATTCACTCGCGCCCTTCATCCACTCAAAGTTTCCCCCTTCTTTTTTTAGGTCAATTTTTTCTTTATAAGCCCAATGCGCGCAAATGCCATACTCGGCTTCTTTGTGCATTTCGGCTGTTCTTATTTGTACTTCGGTAATTCTGCCCGCCTTGCCGCTCGCCTCGCTTCGGCGGAGCGGGCGAGGCAGGCCGTTTTCGGGTAAAATTGTCGTATGCAATGATCTGTAGCCGTTGGATTTTGGTTTGGCGATATAATCATTAATTTCTTCGGAAATAGGTTTAAAATGCTTATGGATTATGCCCAAAATTTTATAACAGTTTTCTGTGTCTAAGGCAATTATTCTTAAAGCAAGCAGGTCATGGATTTTGTTAAAGTCCATATTATGGCGCGCCAGTTTTTGATAGGTGCTCCAATAAGATTTTGTCCTGTAATTTATATCCAAAACTTTTACCCTTTCTTTTTTGAATATTTTTTTTAAATAAGGGATAAATTTTTTAAGATATTTTTCCCGGTCTTCGTACTGGCCTTTGATGTTTTCTTTTGTCCATTTAAACCTGTCGGGAAATAAATATGAAAAAGATATATCTTCAAGATTTCTCCTGATTTCGCTCAAACCCAGCCTGTTTGCCACCGGCACAAAAATTTGCAAAGTTTCAAGGGCATAAAGCCTTTGTTTGTCTTCGGGCAAATCTTGCAAAAAATTCAATCCGTCCAGCCTTGAAATAAGTTCAACCAAAATTACCCTCAAATCTCCGGCAATTGCCATAAACATTTTTCTCAAATTTTCTATTTTCTCTCTTGTAACTTTTTTTTTATTGCTTATATTAATTTTTAAAGAGTAACGGACTTTGCTTAAGCCGGAAATTTTTTCTATCATCTGGCTGATATTCTTGCCGAATTTTTTTTCGATTGCGTTTATTTCAACTGTTTTTGCCGATTCCGGAATGTCGTCAATTACATCGTGCAATAGCCCAAAAGCGATTGTTTCTGCGTCCAGATCCATTTTATCCAGCAATAAGGCTACTCTCACGGCGTGTTGAATATAGTTTTCTCCGGAAATTCTGTTTTTATCTTTATAGGCTTCTTTTGCAAAATTAAAAACCTCCTCAATTAATTTTGGATTTAAGCTTTTTTTAATTATTTTTTGAATGTCATTTGGCATCTTTAAGATTTAACAAAGTCGCATTCTTTGTTTGAACACTTGATAATCTTTTTGGTTTTTTGCACAAGTATTGAATCGCACTTCGGGCAGAATTCGTTTACGGGCTTGTCCCACAAAGCAAAGTCGCATTTTGGAAATCGGTTGCATCCGTAAAATATTTTACCTCGCTTGGTTTTTTTGGCAACAATATCTCCCTCTTTGCATTTTGGGCACTTTATATTTAATTCCGCAACTTTATTTTCTATGGACTCAGTATATTTGCATTCGGGAAACTTTGAACAAGCATAAAACCGTCCAAATCTTCCCATTTTTTCAACAATTGCAGACCCGCATTTCGTGCAAATTTTATCGGTTTTTTCTGTGAAATTTTCTTTTGGAACTTCTTTATATTTTTCCGCTAAATTTTTAGCAAACGGAGTATAAAAATCTTTACAGGTTTTTCGCCACGAATCTTTTCCTTCGGCAACTTCGTCAAGTTCTTTTTCCATTTTGGCGGTAAAATCTATATCCACAATTTTCGGAAAATTTTTGACCAAAACATCATTTACTACGGTTCCCATTTCGGTGGGTTTAAATCTTTTCTGTTCATTTTTTTCAACATAATTTCTTGTTTGGATAGTTGTTAATGTTGGCGCGTATGTTGAAGGCCTGCCAATGCCGAATTTTTCTAATGTTTTTATCAGGCTTGCTTCATTATAGCGCGCGGGAGGTTCTGTAAAATGCTGTTCTGAATTTAATTTTATAAAATCTAATTTGTCTCCTTTTATCAAGTCCGGCAACGCTGTATCTTCCCGCCCCGAAGGGGCGAGGCTCGCCCCGCTTTGCGGGGCGGCAAATTTTGTCGGGTAAACTTTTAAAAACCCGTCAAATTTCAGAGTTTGTCCGGTGGTTCTAAATGTATATTCTCCTGCTGTTATGTCTGCTGACACAGAATTAAAAACAGCGCTCGCCATTTGGCAGGCAATAAACCTTTGCCAGATTAAAGTATAAAGTTTTAACTGCCTGGCATCAAGACCGGTTAAAGATTCTGGAGTTCTGTCTGCGTAAGCCGGCCTTATTGCTTCGTGGGCTTCTTGAGCCCCTTTGCTTTTTGTTACATATTTTACTGTTTTGCCGGCCCAATAATTGCTGCCGTATTTGTCAGCAATAAATGTTTTTGCTATAGCCAAAGACATTTCAGACAAATTTAGCGAATCGGTTCTGTGGTAGGTAATGTTTCCTTCTTCATAAAGGCGTTGAGCAATTGACATTGTCATTTTTGCCGGCCAGCCAAACCTTTGCGAAGCCGCCTGTTGCAAAGTGCTGGTTGTAAACGGGGGAGCCGGATGCCTTTTTGTTTCCTTTTTTTCTACAGATTCCACAACATAATCTGCGCTATTTAAATCTTGCAAAATTTTATTCGCCTCGGTCTTATTTTTTATTTCCTGTTTTAATTGCGCGGTAAATTCCTTTCCCTTTTTTGCCAGAAAAGCTTCAATGCTCCAATATTCAACTGGCGCAAATTTTTCAATTTCCCTTTCCCTTTCAACAACAAATCTTACGGCAACAGACTGCACTCTGCCGGCCGACAAACCTTTGTTGACTTTTTTCCATAAAAACGGCGACAATTTATAGCCTACAATTCTATCTAAAACTCTTCTTGCCTGCTGGGCGTTTACCAAGCTCATATCAATTTTGCGCGGTTTTTCTAAAGCGCCCTCAATTGCGGTTTTTGTAATTTCGTGGAAAACAATTCTTTGCGGATTTTTTAATTTCAAAGCCTCTTGCAAGTGCCATGCAATTGCCTCTCCTTCGCGGTCTTCGTCAGTTGCCAGAATAGTATTGTCGGCTTTTGCGGAATCTTTTTTTAATTCAGCGACAACCTTTTTGGCTTTTGCCGGAACAACATATTTTGGCTCAAAATCTTTTTCAACATCAACTCCAAGCTCTCTTTTCGGCAAATCTCTCACATGTCCAAAAGACGACTTTATTATAAAATCTTTTCCCAAAAATTTCTGGATTGTCCGTGCTTTCGTTGGCGACTCAACAATAACTAAACTTTTCATTTTTATATTTTATTAGTGAATATATATTTTACCCAAAACTGCCATTAAAGCAAGATTAGCATTTTTAACTATACCACAAAAATTTAATTTTTCAGTTTTTCGACGGCTTCAGAGAGTATTTGCGAATACAAATTTAGGCCAATTTTATTTATGGCGCCAGACTGCTCTTTGCCAAGTATATTTCCGGCTCCCCGCAATTCAAGGTCTTTAATAGCAAGACGGTATCCTGCTCCCAATTCTTTTGCATCTTCTAATGCCTCTAACCGTTCTTTTGCCAGTGGCGTTAAATTTTTTGGATTATATAAAAAATATGCAAAACTTTCTATGTTTGACCTTCCAACTCTGCCTCTTATTTGATGCGCCTGCGAAAGCCCAAGGCGGGTGGCATCTTCTATTATAATAGTATTTACGTTAGGCAGATCTAATCCATTTTCAATAATTGTTGTTGCCAGCAAAATATCTATATCTTTTTTTTGAAAGCTGTCCATTATTTTTATAAGCTGTTTTTCTCTCATTCTCCCGTGTATGAGAGAAATTCTAGCGGAGGGAATAAGCTTTAAAATTTTCTCTTTTGTTTTTTCAAGGCTTTCTACGCGATTGTGCAAAAAATACACCTGTCCTTTTCTTTTTAATTCCGCGTTTATAGCATTTTTTGTTAGTTTATTATTGTACGGCAAAACTTTTGTATTTGTGGCGGTTCTGCCTTGAGGGGGAGTTTGCACTAAACTTATATTTTTAAATGAAGAAAGCGCCAAATAAATTGTGCGCGGAATTGGCGTTGCAGACAAGCTTAAAATATCCAAAGACGGATTTCTTTCCCGCAATTTTTCTTTTTGCTTTACGCCAAATCTTTGTTCGTCGTCAATAATTAAAAGTTGGAGATTTTTAAATTTAACATCGTTAGACAAAATTCTGTGCGTTCCTATTAAAATATCAATTTTTCCATTTTCCAAATCATTTAATATTTTTTTCTGTTCCGATTTTGTTTGCAATCTTGTGAGCTGGGAAATTCTAATTAAAGGATCGTTTTTTCCGCCCGAGGCGGATCCGCCTATGGCGGAGAACCTGTTTTTAAAATTATTAAAATGCTGGTTTGCCAAAATTGTTGTTGGGCAAATTATTGCTGTCTGCCTGCTGTTTGACGAAGCTATTAAGGCTGTTCTCATTGCAACTTCTGTTTTTCCAAAGCCAACATCTCCGCAAACAATGCGGTCCATTGGAATATCTTTTGCCAAGTCTTTTTCTATTTCTTCAATTGCGCTAAGCTGGTCTGGAGTTTCTTCATATAAAAATCCGGACTTTAATTCAGACTCTAATTCTTCGTCAACTTGGTAAGGCGCTCTCTTCGCAATTTCTTTTTTGGCGTACAAAGCCAAAAGTTCTTTTGCCAGCTTTTCAATTTCTTCTTTTAGTTTGCTTTTTGTTTTTTGCCAAACTGACGAACCAAGCCTTGAAATTTTAGGATCTGAAAATCCTACATATCTTGAAAGTTTTCTTTCAAGCCCCAATGGCACATACAACTTATCGCCCGCGGAATATTCTAAAACATAATATTTCTCTTGTCGATAAAGTTGACGATCGTCAATTTCGATGAATTTTCCGACTCCATGGTCTAAATGCACCAAATAGTCGCCATGCCTTAAACCCTTAATATCTGAAAATACTTTTTGCGATTTCAGCCGTTTTTTTAGGATTTCTTTAAATTTTTTTTCGTCGTTAATTTTTATGTCCAGATTTTTTATGTTATCAACTTCGTTTCCTAAAAAATCAAGGCGCACGGCATTTGTTAAATTTATCGGAAAAACATCTATTATCCCGCCCCTTTGCGCAAATTCACCGGGTTCTGAAACTTTAAAAACTTTTTCATAGCCCATTTCATCCAATTTTCTTATAAATTGTGAAAAGTTTATGCTTTGCTCTTTTTTTAAAAAAATTATATTGTCTTCAAAAAAGTTTTGCGTGCCCCTGGCGCCTAAAATTTTCTGCAAATTTTCTTGAAACCAAAAAACCTCCTTTTCCAAAAAGTAGGGGGTAATACTCACGATGAGCAAATTTTCAATTTTAATTGTATTCATTCATAGCCTTATCTAATCCTTCTCTTAATAAAAAATCAAGAGCCTCTGCGGTTTTTTCTGTTGTTTGATTTAAAATTTCTTGTTCTTCCGGTGAGAATTTTTTTAAAACTATATTACTTGCTTTTGCCTGTTTAACCCCAGGGGTTAAACAGGGAGAAATGCCAATACGCAGGCGGATTAAATTTTCATTTCCAATTGCTTTTATTATAGATTCTACGCCTTTATGCCCGGCAGACCCGCGTTCCTGAATTATTTTAATTTTTCCAACGGGCAAATCAATGTCGTCGTGGACAACTATAAAATTTGAAATTTGAAATTTGAAATTTGAAATTAATTTTTTAGCGGATTTGCCGGATTCATTCATAAAAGTCTGGGGCTTGGCGAGAATTATATTCTCGTCACCCTGAGCGGAGTCGAAGGGTTTTTCAGAAATTTCGGCAGTATATTTTTTTACCAGTTTAAACTCCGGAAAATTATTTTTTTCCGCGAATTTGTCTAAAATCATAAAACCAATATTATGCCGGGTATTTTTATATTTTTCGCCCGGATTTCCCAAGCCAATTATTATTGTCATTTTATTATAATATACTAATTTATTGAAAATTTCCAGTTATCCACAGGGCAAGCCTTGACACGGCTATTGTCAACTGTGCTTGGGGGGGTATTATTAGATAATAAATAAAAATTAAAAAATAAAAAATATTATGAAAATAAGATTTTTTGTGATTACGGCTGTTTTAGCAACAGCAATTTTTGGGTTTGGTATGCCACGCGCAATAGAAGCGGTAACAGAAGATGGGCTTAAGACTCAAATTGCCGAATTGCAGGCGCAGATCCAGGAGTTAACGCAACAATTAACTATAATGCAAACCCAGCAAAGCGTTGTCGCTGATTGGTGTCATAATTTTGATACAAATTTTGGATATGCAAATTCAGGCAGTAAAGAAGTTAGCTATTTGCACACAGCTTTAGAAAAAGAGAGCATTTCTTTCGCGCCCGATACGGGTAATAAATTTAGCCGCGAAGGAGGGACTAATTCAGCGGTAATTGCTTTTCAGCAAAAATACGAAATATCTCCTTTGAGCGGTTTTGTTGGACCCCTAACTAGGGCAAAACTTAATGTATTATATGGGTGCCGCCCTACGTCAATTAAAGTTCTCTCCCCCAACGGCGGAGAAAAATGGGAACCGGGAAAACCATATGACATAAAATGGAGCGCTCAAAATGTAGCTGAAAATGTTGTTGTTTCAATTTACAATAATGCAGCTGATGTTGCAGGAAGCCGCGTGACAATTGTAGCCGAGTCTGTTTCTGCAAGCGCCGGAACAGCAAGTTTTACCGTGCCTTTAGATTTTGTTTTGGGCGGCAGTTATGATGTTAGAGTAGGGGTAGGAGCAAATACCGCGCCACAAGACAGAAGCGACAGGTATTTTAGCGTTGCCATAGTTGACCCTGTATTAAAAAATTGCAGGCTTGACCACCTCAATGGATTAGGTGTTACGGAAACATCAGTTAGTAATAAAGAAGCTTGTTCAACATTTTGCGACCATTACGGATTGGCCAACTTGAATGATGTGATGCCGCCAGAAGAACGTTTTTTTTCAAAATGCATTTTTAACGGCAGAGCAATTAAACATTATACAATTCCAAATGGTTGGTGTTATACTTTTGCGGAAAATTTAGCCGTAGGATTTCAAAAGCCAAATCAAATAAAAAAATTACAGCAAGTTTTGGCTAACGAAGAATTTTATGATGGTTTAATTAACGGAATTTTTAACAATAACGTCTATAAAGCTGTCAAAGATTTCCAGAAAAAATATAATATAAATCCAACAGGAAATGTTTGGCCAGTAACAAGAGCAAAATTGAATGCACTTTATAGGTGCGCTGCTCCTTTAATTACTGTCACCTCCCCAAATGGCGGTGAGACATGGAAAGTTGGCGAAACCCATAGTATTACTTGGAATTCCATTAATGTAAATGGTACTATTTTAACTATTCAGCTTAAAAATTCTGTTACCAACGTAGCGACTATGATTACATATCAAACCGTTCCATCGTCAGAGTTTTATTCATGGATAATTCCATCGAATATCGCACCGGGACAATATAAAATGCAATTATCAGCATACAGCGATTCTACTAATACTGAATTAATTCAAGATTTATCTGATAATTATTTCACCATTGTCGCGGCAGACACAATCCAACCGTCTATTACCGTTACTTCCCCCAACGGCGGAGAAACACTCGCTGTCGGTCAAATATACAATTTAACATGGACATCAACAGCCATAGATAATTCTCTGGTTAATTTGTATGTAATATCCAGCGACGGCACAACGCAAAGCAACATAGCAACGGGTATAGCGAATACCGGAAATTATTCGTGGACTATTCCACAAAATCAACTTGAAGGAGCTCATAGGTTTTATGTTTCATCGGGAACGATATCTGATCACAGCAACAATGTTTTTTCTATATGGAAAACAACCCAGCCGGCGGCTATTTTAACATTTCTCACAGCTACCAATACTTATTCTTATAATAATACGATTCCGGCGGATAGTTATGCTACCGGCGTGATTACATTTAAAATAAAAGCCAACGGAGCTACTTTATCTCATATAACCGCAAACGACGTTGCAGTCCAGTTTTGCAGTGTTGGCGGCAACTGCACATTAACAGGAGTCAGCAGAAGTGTTACTATTACGCCTGACCAAGCCAATATTTCAGATGGCACGGAATCAACCGTGACAGTTAGCGCAACTTCCAAGGGAGGCTCGGGATATGTTTATTTCAAAATTAGCGAAATAGACTGGACAGCAAACGGAACAACGACTCATCAAACATCTGGCTTAGATAACTTTAAGACGCCAGTTGTAAATGCGGTTGGCGGCGTAACCACGCCTTCAATCACCATCACCTCCCCTAACGGCGGGGAAACATGGAAAGTTGGCGAAACTAAGAGAATAACATGGGCTTCAACAGGTGTAGGCTTAATTAAGATTTATCTTTATAATGATAGTCTTATTGGAAGCGGATCTACCCATTTGATTACCAGTACAAACGTTTTTGCATCGCAAGGGTATTATGACTGGACAGTGGTTAACCCATACAGTCAAACCTCTAATGTTGATCAAAGCAAATATAAAATCAGAGTCGATGATGTTGATGCAGACAATGTTACTATTAGAGATTACAGTAATAACTATTTCACCATTGCCGCGCCAGTGTCAGATACTTACACCTTGACAACTTTGGCCGCTAACGGAACTGTTGCCAAAAGTCCAAACCAGACAACTTATGATACGGGAACAGAGGTAACTTTGACAGCCACGGCTAATGCTGGTTACCACTTTGTTAATTGGACGGGCGGCGCGTCTGGAACAGTAAATCCACTTACAATAACAATGAATGCCAATAAGTCAGTGACAGCCAATTTTGTGGCGGATGTTGTTGCTACTTGCACCGATACAGACGGAGGAAAAGATTATTTTGTAAGAGGAACAGTAACCAACGCAACCGGAAGTTCAACTGATTTATGTTATCAGGCAGTCAAAAAAATAGCCGAATATTTTTGTGATTCAAATGGTTTTAGGGTTTATGAATGGCACGCCTGTCCTAATGGATGCAGTAACGGGGCATGCATTGGGACCACGTCATTGGCTCCAGATAGCATTAATTCTCGACAAAGCTTGTTGGATTCTATGGCGGCGTCATTATTAACTTTGAATTACGAAATGCAACTTTGATGCATAAATTTGAACAATCCAAACACGCGTTGGATTAGCCAAGTTTGTATGTCGTATTG
>MHPJ01000011.1 GCA_001822065.1 Candidatus Staskawiczbacteria bacterium RIFOXYB1_FULL_37_44
AACTTGCCAATCGAACAATCTTTTGATAATTTCAATTATTCACCTAACCCATTCCTAAATTTAGAGTGTTGCGCTTCGGGGTAAAATCTACCTTTCACCCTAATACTTAATTATACACCCGTCAATGTAGTTTGTCAAGAGTTTGACAAGAATTTATGAAATGATAAAATTACCGTATGAATGTTTCAAATGGTCGAGGATTTTTTCATGATGTAAAAGAAATCTGTGATGAATGTGGCAAGCCGATTCAAGAATTTCTCAAAAAAAATAAATTAATTAAAAAAGAAAATAAGAATAAAGAATATGTTTGATAAAAAAGAATTAAATCAAATAAAAGAACTCCTGAAAGAATCTCTTAAGCCTATCGCAACAAAAAAAGATTTGAGGCGAGAAAGGGATAGTTTGGCCGTGATGATGAAAAACAGTTTTGATGTAACACCTACAAGAGAAGAAATGAATGCAGGGTTTAAAACGGTAAACGAGAAATTGGATAAAAAGGTTGATGGTTTAGATAAAAGAATGACGAGAATAGAGGATGCTTTAGTAGTAAAATAACAGCATTTTTATAAGACGCTTGATTTTTTGCGTTTTTTTAGTATAATACTATTGACTATTATAAAAAAATAGAATAGAATAAATTCATTATAAAAAACTAAATAAAATTAAATAAATAAAAAATGGCAACAGAAAAATTTGAGAGGTCTAAACCTCACGTAAACGTTGGAACTATTGGTCACGTAGACCATGGAAAAACAACATTATCGGCTGCAATCATGAAAGTTTCAGGATTGCGCGGTTTTAAACATTCAGAAAAAGATGTCGATCAAATTGACGCATCTCCTGAAGAAAAAGCCAGAGGAGTGACAATCTCAATTACCCATTTGGAATATGAGACAGCAAAAAGGCACTATGCTTTAATTGACTGCCCAGGACACGCCGACTATATTAAAAATATGATTACTGGAGCCGCTCAAATGGACGGAGGAATTTTGTTGGTTTCTGCTCCGGACGGACCAATGCCTCAAACAAAAGAACACATTTTGCTTGCCAGACAAGTTGGATTGCCTTCGCTTGTTGTGTTTATGAACAAATGCGACATGGTTGACGATCCAGAAATTTTGGACTTGGTTGAATCTGAAGTAAGAGAACTTTTAAAGAAAAACGGATTTCCAGGAGATGAAACTCCAATTATAAGAGGTTCTGCCACAGAAGCGCTAAAAGCCAACTCTGTTGACGATGCAGGAGCAAAACCAATTATTGAATTACTTGACGCAGTTGATAATTATGTGCAGGAGCCTGTCAGAGAATTGGATAAGCCATTTTCTATGGCAATTGAAGATGTTTTCTCAATTGAAGGCAGAGGAACAGTTGCAACCGGAAGAATTTCAAGGGGAGTTATAAAACAAAACGACGAAGTTGAAATAATTGGAATAAGGCCGACTCAAAAGACAGTTGTTGTTTCGGTTGAAATGTTCCAAAAATCCCTTGATCAGGGAAACGCCGGAGACAACGTTGGAATTTTGTTAAGAGGCTTGAAAAAAGAAGACATTGAAAGAGGACAGGTTATTTGTAAGCCAGGTTCAATTAACCCTCACACAGAATTTGAAGGAGAGGTATATGTTTTAAGCAAAGACGAGGGCGGAAGGCACACTCCATTTTTCTCCGGATACAAACCCCAGCTTTACATTGGAACATCTGATATTACAGGTGATGTAACTTTGCCGGCCGGCACAGAAATGGTCATGCCGGGCGATACAGCAAATCTAACAGTAAAATTGATTGCCCCGATTGCTTTGGAAGAAAAAGGGAAATTTGCAATTAGGGAAGGCGGAAAAACAGTCGGATCCGGAGTTGTAACAAAGATTATAAAATAAGCCATGCCTGTTACTAAAAAAACAACAACAACCGTAAAGAAAAAAGCTGTGAAGAAAGACGACTCAAAAACTGCTGTAAAAATTCCGGAAACCGGGTTAAAGCTTAGGATAAAATTAAGGGCATACGACCATAAAATAATTGATAATTCAGCCAGACAAATAATTGACATTGCAAACAGATACGGCGGAGAGGTTTTGGGGCCGGTGCCATTGCCAACAGAAATTTTAAAATATACTGTAAATAGGTCATCTTTTGTGCATAAAAATGCCAGAGAACAATTTGAAATGCGAGTTCACAAGAGAATTATAGATATTTTAAACCCCAATCCGGAAATTATTGAAGCGTTAAGAGATTTAAATTTGCCCTCTGGTGTTGACATAACGATAAAAATATAAAAAAAGTCTTGACAACAGGTTTGGATCTGCTATACTTAAATAAAGGCAGAGTAATCTATATAAACTATGGGTTATACTGTTGCTTGTCAGACAAAAGAGTCCTTCACGGGCTTTTTTGTTTTTATATTTTTGATATAATAAATTTGTGGATCCGAGGGCCCGTAGTTTCATATAGTTAAAACTTTGCCTTTGACAAGCAACGTAGCGGGTGCAACTCCCGCCGGGTCCACCCCAAAGAATCTGGCCTTCGGCTTTGCTCAGGACGGATTTTTTGTTTTCACTGTTCAAAAAAATACCAGTCTTATTTTTACCAAACGTTTGGAAAATGTAAGACTGATTGAGAATGGTGATGTAGTTATCACGTGATAGCCTGAGGATTTTTTTAATTTTAGTTGACACGGAAATTAAAATAGACTATACTGTATTATATACAATAAAGTTAGTTAATTTACGCGATTGTTAACTTCCCGAAGCTTGCTGAGGGCTTGCCCTGAGCGAAGTCGAAGGGTAACAACATTGCTCCGAAAAATCGGGCAAACGCCCGTTTTTTCATTATTCGCCCCCCCGGGTCATTGCGAGGAGCGAAGCGACGAAGCAATCCAGAGTGAAAGCACAAATTATAGATTGCCACGCCCCGCTGCGGCGGGGCTCGCAATGACGAATAAAAGTCATGAAATTTATACTTGGAAAAAAAATTGGAATGTCCCAGATGTTTGATAAAAACGGAAAATTGACTCCGGTTACTTTAATTTCGGCTGGACCTTGTTATGTTTTGCAAAAAATGACAAAAGAAAAGGAAGGATATGAAGCTTTGCAAATTGGTTTTGTAAAAATTGAAAAGAAAAACAAAATCAAGAAAACAATGAAAGGGAAAGAATATAGACATATATGCGAGTTCCGAATTTTGAATTCCGAATTTCGAAAAGACGATGGAAACGAAATTAATATTGCTGAATTTACAGAAGGAGAGCAGGTGAAAGTTTCGGGAATGTCAAAGGGAAAAGGTTTTCAAGGCGGAGTAAAAAGGCATGGTTTTCATGGCAGAAGAGCCACTCACGGCGTAAAACACGAACACAGGACAATTGGTTCTACCGGTTCCAGATTTCCACAGCACGTTATGAAGGGCAGAAAAATGCCCGGACACATGGGATATGAAAGAATTTCTGTAAAAAATTTGAGAATAATGAAAGTTGATAAAGAAAATAATTTATTAGTATTAAAAGGAGCGGTTCCAGGACGCACAGGAGCTTTGCTTGAAATAAGAGCATAAAATGAAATTTGATTTATACAATCAAAATGGAGAGGTTTCTGGAAGCGCTATTTTGCCAAAAGAAATTTTTGAAGTTCCTTTGAATAATGATTTAGTGCATCAGGTTGCTGTTTCTTTGATGGCAAATAAAAGACAGGTTTCAGCTCACGCCAAAACCAGAGGAGAAGTAAGAGGCGGAGGCAAAAAACCGTGGCGTCAAAAAGGAACAGGCAGAGCCAGAGCAGGATCATCAAGATCTCCAATTTGGAAAGGCGGAGGAGTAACTCACGGGCCAAGAAATGACAGAATTTTTGAAAGGGAAATTCCTAAAAAAATGAGGAGAAAAGCTTTATTTATGGTGTTATCAGAAAAAGCGAAAAATAAAAATTTAATAATTTTAGATAAAATAGA
Source organism: Candidatus Staskawiczbacteria bacterium RIFOXYB1_FULL_37_44 (assembly GCA_001822065.1). Classification (GTDB taxonomy): domain Bacteria; phylum Patescibacteriota; class Minisyncoccia; order Minisyncoccales; family Staskawiczbacteraceae; genus XYD1-FULL-39-28. The sequence continues at coordinate 3,931 of MHPJ01000011.1, forward strand.
ATTAACAAACGGCAAGACAAAAGAAATGGCGCAAGTAATGCTGAAACTGCCGTGCAAAAAAAGCAAAACCTTAATTGCAATGCCAAATTACGATAAAAGAATATTTTTGGCATCAAGAAATATTAAAAAAACATCAATTGACGACGCAAGAAATTTAAATGTTTTAGACTTGCTTAACAGCAAATATTTATTAATTACAAAAGGTACGGTTAAAACAATACAAGAAACATTTTTAAAGTAAAAATATGGCACTGTTAGATTTTTTAAAAAAGAAAAAAGAAGCAGAGAAAGCTAAGGGAGCGAAGCGGACACTTACCCCGAGCGATAGCGAGGGGAAAAAACCGGCAAAAAAACCCGAGAAAGTTTCGGCTGCAAAAAATAAAAATATTAAATTTTCTTACGAAGCAATAAAACAGCCTCATATTTCTGAAAAAGGCAGTTATTTAGCTGAAAAAGACCAATATATTTTTGAAGTTTCGCCAAATTATAACAAACAAGAAATTAAAAACGCGGTTGAGGGAATTTACGGAGTAAATGTTTTGTCGGTAAATTCTGTAAAAATTCCGGCAAAAAGAAGAAGATTAGGCAAAACAGAAGGATTTAGGAGGGCTTATAAAAAAGCCATTGTCAAAATTAAAAACGGACAAAAAATAGAAATATTATAATGAAACTCTATAAACCAACAACACCGGCAAGAAGGGGAATGTCAGGGATAGATTTCTCAAAGCTTACCCAAAAAAGCCCGGAGAAAAGCCTTTTAAAATACGTTAAAAGAAATGTTGGCAGATCCGCGTCTACAGGCAGAATAACAGTCCGACATAAAGGCGGAGGAGTGAAAAAAATGTACAGAGTTATTGAATTTTCACAGACAAAAATGGACGTTCCCGCAAAAGTAACTGCTTTAGAATATGATCCAAACAGGACAGCTTTTATTGCGTTAATTGAATATGCTGATAAAATTAAGCAATATATTATTGCTCCGCAGGATTTGAAAGTTGGAGACGAAGTTATTTTTTCTGAAAAAGCGCAGTTAAATCCGGGCAACAGGATAAAATTGAAAAACATACCGGTTGGAACCGCTGTTTACAACATTGAATTGGAAGCAGGAAAAGGAGGGAAAATTGTGAGATCTGCAGGTTCCTCGGCGCAAGTTTTGGCGCACGATGGAGATTTTGTAAACCTAAAAATGCCCTCAACCGAAGTTAGAATATTTAGCGGAGAATGTTTTGCCACAATTGGAATGATTTCAAACCCTGAAAACAGATTTTACAGGGTGGGAAAGGCCGGAAAATCACGATTAAAAGGAAGGCGGCCGCATGTTAGGGGTTCGGCAATGAACCCTGTTGACCATCCGCATGGAGGAGGAGAAGGCAGGCAGCCAATTGGATTGAAACATCCAAAAACTCCGTGGGGAAAACCGGCTTTGGGAGTAAAAACCAGAAAAAAGAAAAAATGGTCAAATAAATTAATCATTAGCAGAAGAAAGAAAAAATAAATTATGTCAAGAAGTTTAAAAAAGGGGCCATATATTGATGAAAGATTGCTTGCAAAAGTTTTAGGCCTGCGAAAAGACGAAAAAAAGATTATTAAAACTTGGGCAAGGCACTCTACAATTTCTCCGGAAATGGTGGGACACACTTTTGGGGTTCATAACGGAAAAGAATTTGCGCCGGTTTATGTTTCAGAAGATATGGTAGGGCACAAATTGGGAGAATTTGCGGCAACGACAAAATTTTCAAGACACGGAGGAAAAATGCAAAGAGAAATTGAAGCTGGAGCAGAACAAAAAGAAGCGGTAAAAACAGTAGCAACTGCAAAGCCGGCCGCTAAAAAATGACACCGCAGTGTCATCCCCGCGCAAGCGGGGATCCAGAGTAAATAAAATAAATAATGTTATAGATTCCCGCTTTCGCGGGAATGACAAAAAGAAAAATGGAATTTACAGCCAAATTATCAAATTTGAGAACAGCGCCAAGAAAAGCCAGGCAGGTAGTTGACTTGGTGAGGAGAAAAAGAGTGCCGGAGGCGCAGTCTATACTTTTATTTACAGTGAATAAATCGGCAAGGCACGTTTTAAATCTTTTAAATTCGGCAGTGGCTTCTGCAAAACACAACCGCCAGCTGGAAGAATCAAATTTATTTATTTCAAAAATTACTGTTGACGAAGGCCCAAAATTGAAAAGATGGCATCCAATGTCCAGAGGCAGGGCATATCCGATTATAAAGAGGTCGTGTCATATTGCGATAATATTAGGTGAAGTGGTTTCGACTGAAAAAAAATTGAGACAGTAAAATCCGAAGCACGACTTAATTCCGCAGAATTACAGCGAAGCGGTTCTAATCCGAAATCCGAAACAAAACCGAAAAAACGAAATATTAAACCTAAAATAAAGAAAACAAAAACCAAATAATTAAAAGTTTCGAAATTCGAGTTTCGAAATTCGAAATTCTTTTTACGAAGTAAAAAGCTATGGCCCACAAAGTTCATCCAAAATCATTTAGAATAAAAGGGACAGAAGATTGGAACATCCGCGGCTTTTATGGCAAAAAAATGCCTCAATTTTTAGAGGAAGATTTTTTAATTAAAGATTTTTTAAGAAAAAAATTGGCAGAAGCTTCGGTTGCAAATATTGAAATAGAACATTCTGCCAATAAATTAAATATAATTATTGAAACAGCCCGCCCGGGCTTGATAATCGGAAGAGGCGGGAATGGAATTGAAGTATTAAAAAAGCAAGTAGAAAACGAAGTCAGGAAAAAAATAAAAAAGTTTGCATTGGTAAAAAATACAACGGTTAGGGAATATAAATTAGAAATAAAAGAAGTAAAAAACCCATGGATTTCTTCCGCGCTGGTTGCTCAAATGGCAGCCCAGCAAATTGAAAAGAGAATTCCATTCAGGCAAGTTTTGAAAAAATCAATTGAGAGAGTTATGACGAACAGGGAGGTAAAAGGAATCAGAATGGAAGTTTCGGGGCGCTTAAACGGAATTGAAATTGCCAGAAGGGAATGGCTGGGAAACGGGAGAATGCCAAGAAACACAATAAGGGCGGACATTGATTATGCGCAAGATGAAGCGCGCTGCACTTATGGAAAAATTGGAATAAAGGTTTGGATATATAAAGGAGATAAATTTGAATAATTATGAGCATACTAATGCCGAAAAAAGTTAAGCACAGGAAGTGGCACAAAGGACGCGGAAGAAACAAGGGTGCTGTTGAAACAAGGGCAACCGAAGTAAACTTTGGCAGTTTTGGATTGAAATCTTTGGAGGCAAAATGGCTCACTGCCAGGCAATTGGAGTCGGCAAGGCGTTATATTATAAGATATATGAAAAAAGGAGGAAAACTTTGGATAAGAGTTTTTCCGGATAAACCGGTTACTTTTAAAGGTTCTGAAGTTGGAATGGGATCAGGAAAAGGAAATGTTGACCATTATGTGTTTGCAATAAAGCCGGGAAGAATAATTTTTGAATTGGACGGATTAAAAGAAGATATTTCAAAAGAAGCGCTGGAGGGAGCGGGCAGAAAGTTGCCAATTAAGACAAAATTTGTTAAGAAAGATAGTATATAAATAATATGAAGGCCATAGAATTAAGAAAAAAAGACAAAAAAGAATTGGAGAAAATAGTTTTTGAGCTTAGCAAAAAGTTAAGCGATTTGAGATTTAAGTTTTCTTCCAATAAATTGAAAAATACAAAAGAAATTAGCAATTCAAAAAAAGAGATAGCAAGAATATTAACTATTTTAAGAGAGACCAAATAACATGGCTAAGAAAACATTACAAGGAATTGTGGTTTCAGATAAAATGCAGAAAACTGTTGTTGTTGAGGTGGAAAGAATAAAAGAACATCCAAAATACAAAAGAAGATTTAAAGTCCACAAAAAATTTAAAGCGCATGACGAAAATAAAGAATATCATGTGGGAGATAAAGTTGTAATAGAGGAAACAGCGCCGATGTCAAAAGATAAAAATTGGAAAGTTTTGCGAAAAATTTAAACATTTAAATATTTAAAAATGATACAGCCAAGATCAATGTTAAGAGTTGCAGATAACTCCGGAGCAAGAATTATCCAGGTTATCAATGTGCCGGGAGGAACCCGCAAAAGATATGCTCAATTGGGAGACATTGTTGTTGCTGCTGTAAAAAAAGCAGAACCAAGAAAATTGGTAAAAAAACACGATAAAGTAAAAGCAGTTATTATCCGCCAGCATAAAGAATTTAAAAGGGCAGACGGTTCTTACATAAGGTTTGATGACAACGCCGCAGTAATTTTGGGAGATGGAAAAGAACCAAAGGGAAGCAGAATTTTAGGACCGACAGCTAAAGAATTAAAAGAAAAAGGTTTTGGAACAATAGCCATGATGGCAAGCGAACTTCTGTAGTGTCATTCCCGAGAAAGCGGGAATCCAGAGTTAAAGCAATAAACAATGTTATAGATTCCCGATCAGGTCGGGAATGACAAAAGATTATGAAAATAAAAAAAGGCGACAATATATTAGTTATAGCAGGAAAGGACAAGGGCAGAACAGGAAAAATAATGAAATCTCTTCCAAAAAATCTTAAGGTTTTGGTTGAAGGAATTAATTTAAAGAAAAAACACGTCAGGCCAAAAAGAGAAGGGGAAAAGGGGCAAGTGGTTGAAATCCCAGCAGCCTTGGATGTTTCAAACATAAAAATAATTTGCCCAAAATGCGGAAAAGCAACAAGAATTGGATATAAAACAGAAGGAGAAGTTAAAAATAGAATTTGTAAAAAGTGCAAACAGATAATATAGTTTTGTGTCATTCCCGCGAAAGCGGGAATCCAGAGTTAAGTCAATAAACAAAGTTATAGATTCCGGGTCAAGCCCGGAATGACAAAAGATATGGAAAGCTTAAAAGAAAAATATAATAAAGAGGCAATTCCGGCAATGATGAAGAAATTTGGATATAAAAACCCGATGGCTGTTCCTTCGATTAAAAAAGTTGTTTTAAACAGTTCGTTTGGAAAAGCAGTTGTTGGAAAGGCAGCCAGTGAAAGGGAAAAAATACAAAATTTGATAACTCAAGATTTATCTTTAATTGCAGGACAGGCAACAAATTTGGTAAAGTCAAAAAAATCAATTGCCGGGTTTAAATTAAGGGAAGGATTGGAAATTGCCGCAGTTGTAACTTTAAGAAAAAGCAGAATGTGGGATTTTTTGGAAAGATTGGTTTATTTATCCTTGCCAAGATCCAGAGATTTTAAAGGATTGGAGCCAAAATCAGTAGATAGAAACGGAAATTTGAGCATCGGTTTTAAAGAGCATATATTTTTTCCTGAAATTTTTACAGAAAAAGAAAAGACAATTTTCGGATTGCAAGTAACAGTTGTAACAAACGCAAAAAGCAAAGAAGAAGGGTTGGAATTATATAAATTAATGGGATTCCCAATGAAAGAAGTTAAATAAAAAAAATGGCAAAAACATCGCAAGAAGCAAAAGCAAAAATGAAGCCGAAATATCCTTCAAGAAAAATCAGGAGATGTTTTAAATGCGGCAGGAGGCATGGTTTTATGCGGGCATTCGGGCTTTGCAGAATATGTTTTAGAGAATTGGCAAATAAAGGAGAAATCCCGGGAATAAAGAAAAGCAGTTGGTAATATTTATCGTCATTGCGAGGAGCCAGCAGGCGACGTGGCAATCTATAACTCTGGATTGCTTCGTCAGTCGCAAAGCTCCTTCCTCGCAATGACACTAACAACTATGACAGATCCAATTACAGATATGTTAAACCAAATAAGAAACGCAGAAGCTGTTGCTAAAACAGAGGTTTTGATTCCTTCCTCAAAAATAAAAAGTGAAATTGCCAGCCTTTTATCTAAAGAAGGTTTTATTGGAGAAGTAAAAAAAACAACAAAAGGCAAAATAAAAATTTTAAAAATTTTTTTAAAATACGATAACGGAGTTCCAGCAATTGCGGGATTAAAAAGAGTTTCAAAGCCCGGCCAAAGAATTTATGAAGGAACAGCCGAAATTAAAAAAGTCCACGGAGGATACGGCATATCAATAGTTTCAACATCAAAAGGTTTAATGACGAATAAAGAAGCAAGAAAACAAAAACTAGGCGGAGAAATAATCTGCCAAATTTGGTAGTAAGTTTCATACCCGTGCACCAGTGCACAGGTGTGTCATTCCCGCGAAAGAGGGAATCCAGAATTAAACCTGGATTCCCAATCAAGTTGGGAATGACAACGGCGTTGGTTATCATATGATAACCCGAAAAGTAAAAAAATGCGCCTCGGTCAAATTGAATGAGCCAGGCGCGTAGATCGGGAATCCGATGAGAACCTAAGGAGTGGATTTCTATAGACGCTTCCTTCTAAGTTCAATGTTGTCAGGAGAAAGAAGTGAATATTCTCCGCTTTCAACTTCCTTAAACGGGACATTACCTTCGGAGCCGTTAGGCAGACGGACACGAAATGCTAAAAACTCGTTAAGGCAATGCTTTTTAGAGGAAACATAAAACAAGCCGATAACCTCTGCAATTTCTTCCGGCTTACTGCAATGACCCTGTCTGTTGGTCACTATAAAAGCCGGTCTGAATACAACGTTTTCATCGCGAGGCATCGAGAACATAGATAGTCTCCGTAAAAAAGGTCAAGTGAGTTGACGAAGGGCTATGAATAATATATAATAATAAATTCATAAAGTCAAGAAATAAATAATAAAATGTCAAGAATTGGAAAAAAATTAATTGAAATCCCAGCGGGTGTAACAGCAGAAATTTCTGATAAAGAAATCAAAGTCAAAGGCCTAAAAGGAGAATTAAAGCAATTTATACATCCTGAAATTAAAATTGAACAGGCTGAAGGTAAAATTTCAGTTGCTCCAAAAACTGAGCTTTCCAAAAAAGGCAGAGGATTGTGGGGATTATACAGGGCTTTGGTTGCAAATATGGTGGAAGGAGTTTCAAAAGGTTTTGAAAAGAAATTAGAAATAGAAGGAGTTGGTTTTAAGGCAGCAGTTGACGCAGACGGAATAGTTTTGAATCTTGGATTTACAAACCCAATTAAAATAAAAAAAATAGACGGAGTTAATTTTTTAGTTGAGAAAAACATAATCACAATTTCCGGAATTGACAAAGAAAGAGTAGGGCATATGGCAGCTTTAATTAGAAAACAAAAAAAAGCAGAACCATATAAGGGAAAAGGAATAAAATATCAGGGTGAAAAAATTAGAAGAAAAGAAGGCAAAAAAGTTGTAGCATCAAAATAATATGTCAATAAAAAAAGACAAAAGAATAAGAAGGCACAAGAAAATAAGAATGGCAATGCATGGCACAAAAGACAGACCAAGACTGTTTGTTTTTAGGTCTAACCAGCATATTTACGCGCAATTAGTTGATGATGATAAAGCGAAAATTTTGGTTTCTGTTTCAGATAAGAATATAAAAAGTAAAAAAAGCCTGCCTGCCGGCAGGCAGGGAGAGAAAAAGTCTGATGTTGCAAGAGAGGTTGGAAAATCTATAGCTAAAAAAGCAATGGAAAATAAAATTGAAAAAGTAATTTTCGACAGAGGAGGAATTGTTTTCCACGGAAGAATTAAGGCTTTGGCCGAGGGAGCGCGTGAAGAAGGACTTAAATTTTAGTTAATTCCGCAGAATTACAGCTATGTAATAAGCGGTTATAAACATATGGAAGAAGAAATAAAACAAGAAATTAAAAAAACAGATGACGGATTTAAGCCAATTCCAACAGGAGAAACGCCCCAGCCGGCGCCGAGAGGTTTTGGAAACAGGCAAGGAGGAGGACAAAGACAAGGTGGTGGAGGATTTGGACAGGGCGGGTCTGCCTCGCGTCAAGGCGGGCAAAATAGAAGGCCGGGTTTTGGAAGAGCAGGTTTTGGCAAAGACAGGCCAAAAGATGAATTTGAAACAAAACTTTTGGATTTGGTTCGCGTAACCAGGGTTACGGGCGGAGGAAAAAGAATGAGTTTTAGGGCGGTTGTGGTTGCCGGAGATAAAAAAGGAAAAGTGGGTATTGGTATAGACAAAGGAAAAGATGTTTCACAAGCAATTGAAAAAGCCACGAGAAGGGCTAAAAAAGATTTGCTTTCGGTTATTATTGTGGAAGGAACCATTCCTCACGAAGTGCAGGCAAAATCAGGACCGGCTGTAATTTTGTTAAAACCGCAGAAGAAAGGAAGGGGATTGGTGGCAGGAGGAGCTGTCAGGACAATTTGCGATTTGGCCGGAATTAAAAATATTTCATCAAAAATTCTTTCAGGATCAAAAAATAAATTAAACAACGCAAGAGCCACAATGGAAGCTTTGAAAAAATTAAAAGCAAGAAGATAGTCCGCTCGGCAATCAAATTTTTTCTCGCGGAACGCCACTTCGTGTGCGTAAAGCTCCAAAAAATTTATTGCCTCGCTTACTTATATGCAACTACACGAATTACAAAGAAAACATAAAAATAAGGGCAAGAAAAGAGTCGGCAGAGGAGGAAAAAAAGGAACTTATTCCGGAAAGGGAAACAAGGGTCAAAAGTCCAGGGCCGGCAGAAAAATGGTGCCAATTATCAGGGAATTAATAAAAAGATATCCTAAATTGAAGGGATACAGAAGTTTTGCTATAGCGGACTATTCGGTAGTTGTAAATTTGGAAACTCTTGAAAAAACTTCAAAAGATGGCGAAACAATAAATCCGGAAAATTTGATTAAAAAAGGCATTATTAGTACAATGAAGGGGAGACCGCCAAAAGTTAAAATTTTAGGAAACGGCAAACTGACAAAAAAATTGGTTGTAGAAAACTGCAAAGTGTCTAAAACTGCTAAAGAAGCAATAGAAAAATCCGGCGGCAGTATTAAGTAATTTTATGTGGTACGATAAAATAATATTTTTATTTAAAAACAAGGAACTAAGAAACAAATTTTTATTTGTTATTTTTCTTTTTGTTGTGTTCAGGCTGGCTGCCAATATTCCAATACCCGGAATTGGAGCAGAAAATTTAAGGAAATTTTTTGATCAAAACCAGGTTTTCGGGCTTTTAAATTTATTTACAGGCGGAGCTTTAAGCAATTTT
>MHPJ01000012.1:0-1115 GCA_001822065.1 Candidatus Staskawiczbacteria bacterium RIFOXYB1_FULL_37_44
CGGAAAGATTTGACACTTCCACGCCCGCTGGAAGGTTGCTTCGCAACATTATGCTCACTTTTTCGCAGTTTGAAAGAGAACTAACCAGCGAAAGAACCAGAGATAAAATGTTAGAGCGAGCTATAAAAGGTTTGTGCAACGGCGGATTTACTCCTTATGGATATTCTCGGCAAGATAAAAAGCTAATTGTAAATCCGAAAGAAGCAGAGGAAATAAAATCAATTTTTGAAACTTATATTGAAACTGGCTCGCTGGCAGAAACATACAAAAATCTAAAGAAGCAAGGTATAAAAAGCAAGTATGGCAAAAATTTCTCAAAAACGATTATTGCCTACCTTTTACGAAATCCAGTTTATACTGGAAAAATAAAACATAACGGCATAATTTATGACGGCATCCACGAGGCAATAATCTCGGAGGAAATTTTTGCTCTTGCTCAAAAAATCCATAAAGAAAAACTGAAAAATTTTAGAGTATACAAAAATTTTCTTTTCGGCGGACTGATAAAATGTGAGAAATGTGGCTCAAGTATGAGCGCGAGTTTTAGTAATAAACATACGAACGGAAAATTTGACCGCCGATATTTTTACTACCGATGCACTTCCACAACAAAATTTGACTGGCAAAGTTGTCCAGTAAAACAAGTGTCCGCCGAACGGTTAGAAAATTTTTGTCTGGAAAATTTAGAACGAATTTCAATAGACAAAAACTATATTGAAAATCTTGTTTTCCGATTAAATCATGATATAGAAGCGGGACACCAAGTTGGACACGAACTAACGGATGAATGCTCTAAATTTTCCGTTGAAACCGTTTCTAACACTCTAAAATTCTTCCTTGACGGAATCAAAAAAACAAAAGGAATTGAAAGAAATCTTTTTGCTAAAAAATTTCTTTCAAACATTTTTTACTCGCCCGAAACGATTAAATTCCGCTTAATTTTGCCCCAAATCGGCGCAAATGCGAGCCCAGCCCCGCTTGTGGCGGGGCTGGGCGAGCGAATGTCGTCGTCGGGAAATTTTGAGTTTGTTCCGAACGAAATTGCTGCGGGACTTGGACTCGAACCAAGATACCATCCTCCAGAGGGATGTGTCCTACCATTAGACGATCCCGCA
>MHPJ01000012.1:1124-39626 GCA_001822065.1 Candidatus Staskawiczbacteria bacterium RIFOXYB1_FULL_37_44
TTAGACGATCCCGCAAAATTTAAATGTCCAGATATTTTTTGACTACAAAAAAAGCGGAAATTGTTCCAACCGCAATGCCAAAACCTAACTGTATTAAAACAAAAATCCACAAATTAGTCAAGAAATAATTAAACATATCAAATCCTGGTAAAACTACAGATATTTTTGGCGATATAAAAAATGCAAAAAATCCGGAAATTAAAATACAAATTACAAATGCCGTAAATCCGTAAAATATTCCCTGAATTATAAAGGGCCCGCGCACAAACCAATCGCTTGCTCCAACCAAGCGCATTGTGGAAATTTCTTCTTTTGAATTTTCAATGCCAAGCTTTATTGTGTTAAAAACAACCAATATTGCAAGCAAAATTAGAATTGCTGAAAGCGCAACGCCGAACATATTCACATTAGAAGTAATAGAATAAACTTTTTCAATTGTATCTTTTTTTTGCGAAAAATCCACTTTATCAATTAGTTTGCTAAAATCGGAAGTTTGCAAAATATTAGAAATTTCTTCGTATTGTTGGGGCGCTCCGGTGGTGGTTATGTTTAAAGAAGGCAAAAATGGATTATTTCCCACTTCTTGCAGCGCGTCTGACAAGGCTGTGTCGTTTTTATGCTTTTCACTAAAAGATGTCAGAGCCTGGTTTTTTGAAACATATTCAACATTTTTTATGTTTGGAGATAAATTTAAAATTTGGCTTTTAACATTTAAAATGTCTTCTTCGGCTGAGCCGTCTTTAAAATAAGCTGTTATATCAATTTTATCTTGTATTTGCGCTGTTAAATAACCTGCCATGCCATGAAAAAATACAAGTCCGGTAACCAGCATAATCGTCACAACCAAAACAAAAATTGCGGCAATTGAAATGCCTTTGTTTCTTCCAAAATCATTAAGCGCAAAATTGAAAATTCTTTTAAAATTTGTAAGCATATCGCGCGTCATTGCGAAGAATGAGCGAGGCGACTAACGAAGCAATCCAAAGTTATAGATTGCCGCGTCGCCTGCTGGCTCCTCGCAATGACAATTACACAAGTTTATATTATAAATCTTCCTTCGGCTTCATCTCTAATAATTTTTCCATTTTCAACTGTGATAACTCTTTTCCCCAGTTTGTTTATTATTTCCCTGTCATGAGTGGACAAAACAACTGTTTTGCCGGCTCTATTTACTTTTTCCAAAAGTGAAATTACTTCATAACTATTGTAAGGGTCCAGATTTCCGGTAGGCTCGTCGGCAATTATAATGTCGGGCTGGTTAATTAAAGCCCTTGCAATTGCCAGCCTTTGCTGTTCTCCGCCGGAAAGCTCTTTTGGAAAATTATTAAATTTTTCTTTCAGCCCGATAATTTCTAAAACTTTTGGAACCTCGCTTTCTATTTCCTCTTTTTCTTTGCCTTCAACTTCCATAATATATGCCACGTTTTCATAAACTGTTTTATTTGGCAATAATTTATAATCCTGGTAAATGCCGCCGACTTTTCTTCTAATTTTTTGCATTTCAGACGAATCAATTTCATTGACATTTTTTCCCTGAAAAAAAACTTGCCCCGAAGTTGGAACTTCCAAACCCATAATTAGCCGTACTAAAGTTGTTTTGCCTGCTCCGGATTTTCCAACAATAGAAACAAACTCCCCTTCTTTTATTTCAAAAGAAACATCTTGCAAAACAATCGTCTCATCTGAATATATTTTTGTAACTTTTTCAAATCTAATCATTCTATTTTCTCAACAATGATTTTACTTTTTTTATGTCAATATCTTTTTTAAATACCACAAAATTTCTGCCCATTTTGTGTCCTTTTATTGAGCCATTTCCCAATCTGTAAAAAACCGAAATTCTGCTAACCCCTAAAACTTTTGCCAATTCACTCGTAGTATAAAAATTTTTCTTAACCAATTCATTCCCCATATTATTTACTATATTTTATCTTAACATATGTTAAGATGACTAAGCAACTTCTTGTTGATAGCACTGCTCGCAATAAACTATTTCGGGACGATCTGGAGCATATGACGTTTCAAATTCATTAGAACAGCCTTCTTTCATGCATTTTCTGTGCCAAAGCGTCATTGGGTTTCTTTGTTTTAGCCGCTCTTTATGCCGGCAAGCAAAGCACAATCGCGGCAAGGGTATTTGTAAATTTTTATAGAATTTCAATTCATCTGGCGTAATGCGAAACGCGGTAGCGCAACCGTCTTGGCATTTTCCTTCGTGCATACATCCAATGGTTTCTTGTGTAATGTTGTCGGGAGCGTCAGAAATTTTAACAGGCGAATCAGCGGCGCGTTTGGTTATTTTATAATTTCTGGACTGAGTCTTTCCCCAGGAATGTCCTTGCACATCTGCCTCCTCTTTTGTGAGCGGCATATAGTCCTGGGCGACGGTGTCATTGTATGGTATTGGAGAAATTTCTATTGGAAGAAATTCTCCGTATTTATACACCCGGCCCTTTGCGTCAACATAAGGCATTGAATTCATATGCTCAATAATTTTAGGAACAAGAGTTTCATATTCTTCTTTGGAATATTGTTTGTTAAAAATACAATACGACTTATTACGTAATGACACACAGCCAAAAAGGTTATTTGAACTATGGCAATTTATACTGTATTGCACGTCATGCGAATACCACACAACAAAATTAAACATGCATCGCGCGCTTTGTACGCCGATAGAAACTGATTCATATAGCAACTCAGAATTTCCGCCGGTGCCGGGGCCCGTGTCGTATGAATCTTTAAACTCTCCAGAGCTCCAGTGAGAATATTTCACATTCTCGGCTCCGCTCAAAAAGTCAAAACAATGATATGCATTCTTTACATTATGAATGTGGTCACCCACTGCGTGGGTGGATTTAAAAATCTGGGCATAGCGATGAGGAACGCTAAGGCTGAGCTCCGCCACCCGTTGCTTCATATCCTGAACAACATTCCAATCACCCATATCAAATTCTTTTATTTTTTTAAAATATTCTTCTTTGGTATACGGCTTATTAAAAATATTGTAATTTTTATTTCTCAATCCCGCACAACTAAAACAGTTACTGCAACCGCGGCAGTCGTAAAGAAAATATGAGTCATTACAATCTTTACAAGTGTGGCTGTAAAACAACCGATACGAATCCTCGCAATATACATTTTCGTAGCAAAATTGGTTGCGGCCGCATATGTAAAGGTCGAGCGAATTTTTGTTGCCGTCGACGCGGTTCATATACATACAATCTTCGTTGGTCCAGGCTGCACTTACTAAATAACAATTTTTTTGCTCCACTGTCATATTGCAATAACTTGAATTTGTTGACTTGCTGTCAAAGAGCGCAAGCGTGGGAGTTTGAAGCATAAGCTCCTGCAGTTGCCTAAAAAATGGTCTTGAAAAATCATAGTCTTGGCCATATGCCAACGGGTCCCACCTATCAGAGAAAAATTCCTCATGCTCATATACCTTCATAGGCGAATCCGACCGGAATATAGAAATGATTTCTTTTTCAGTAGCGGCGCTCTTTTTGCGGTGCAGGACAAGTTCATTACGAAACGCCATTCTTCTTTGCAACCGGCAATCCGGGCAAAATGTCGGAGGTGGTACTTTTATTTTTTCATAAAACGCAAAATCGTCGGGCTCAATTGTGAAGTCCTTTTTGCAGTTCTGACATATTTTGGTTTCTGAATCACTCATGCTATTTTTATTTATTTTTCATCTTAACATATGTTAAGATGATTTGCTAAAACCATTAAAATAAATTTGGTCTTCGGGAATTACCTTAACAACCTTATATGTTCCTTTTGTATAAATTTGCCCTCTTTCTTCAAAATGAGTAGCTTCTAAAATTAGGATACTGGCAATTGGCTTGGACAAAATACTATTACCCTTAGTTTTCAAAAGCGGAACTTCGCCATGTAAATAATAATTTCTCTGGTCTTTTTTCAAAAAATTATAAATCTTTCCTTCTTCCAGCAATTCGGGTATACATTCTTCGATTTTTCTGTTGCCGGATTTAAATTCAGACATATGTCTTAAGGCTAAATCCGGATTAAACTCAACTATGATTCCTATAATATTTTATCTTAACATATGTTAAGATGATGTTTTTTTATAGACTATTTTAGTTTTTTATTCTCTGATTTTTTTAAATAATTATTTTTAGAACACACTCTGGATTGCCACGCCCCTCGCTACTGCTCGGAGCTCGCAATGACACTGAAAGCTAAGATGGCAATTTTATTTCTGATTCTATGAAGCCGTCTAAATCGCCATTTAGCACAGATTCGGGATCTGAGGTTTCAAATTGCGTTCGCAAATCTTTTACCATTTTGTACGGGTGCAAAACATAAGACCTAATTTGGCTTCCGAAAGAAGCTGAAACTTGCTCGCCTTTTATTTTTTTTAATTCTTTCTCTTTTCCTTCTTCCCTTAACAAATAAAGTTTTGCGCGTAAAATTTTCATTGCGTTTTCTTTGTTTTTTCCTTGCAGCCTTTCAGACTGCGAAGAAACAACAATTCCCGATGGAATATGGGTAATTCTTATGGCAGATTCGGTTTTATTTACATATTGCCCGCCCGGTCCTCCGGCGCGAAATGTGTCAATTTTCAAATCATCCGGTTTTATTTCTGCGCCCTCATCTTTTTCAATAATTTCCGGCAAAACATTAACCATTGCAAACGAAGTCTGGCGAAGTTTTTGCGCATTAAACGGCGAAATTCTCACCAGCCTATGCGCTCCGGATTCTTTTTTTAAATAGCCGTAAGCGTGGCTTCCCCTAATTTCCATTGTAACAGATTTTGTGCCAATACGGCCTTCGGGCCCCCCGGCATCTCCAAACGACTGATGCAAAATTGCAAATTTATATCCTTTTTTCGCGCAATATTTTTCATACATCCGCAAAAGCATTGTTGCCCAGTCTTGCGAATCTTGTCCGCCAGCTCCGGAAAATATTTCTATTATCGCGTTATTTTTGTCGTATTTGCCAGACAAAAAAGTTTTGTTTTCCAATTCTGCAATCCCCTTTTCGTCCAAACTGATTTTTAATTTTTCAACATTCTCAATTTCTTCTTTCAGTTCAAAAATTCTCTGGCTTGTCTTTGCCGCTTTTTGGTTATCATTCCAAAAATTCGGTTTTTTTGTTTGCGATTCAAGTTCTTTAATTTCTTTTTCTTTATTTTCTATATCAAAGGCGCTCCACCAGCTGATGGAGCTTATTTTTTAACTCTTCAATTTTATTTTCGCTGTCTGCCATAATTTTTATCTTATTTTACCATATTAAAAATTATAAAAAAGAGCCGAAGGTCGGATTTGAACCGACGACCTACTCTTTACGAAAGAGTTGCTCTACCACTGAGCTACTTCGGCAAAAATGGCAATTTATCGGAATTTCCTTTTTTTAAATAATCCTTTATTTCCTCTATTTTTGAATTTAGAAAAACTTTTTTTAAAAGCGGGAAATCTTCAAAAAAATACTCCTTTGTCAGCGCGTCAAAATCTTGCTGATGCGTTTGATAATAAAAATAAGCCAAATCCCATTCCCTTCTGATTTTTTCATCATTCAAATTTTTTTGCAAATAAACCGCGTATGCTATAACCACCAATAAAATGATACTTAAAATATTTTCCAACATATTTTTAATTTAAACTTTTGAGCGGGTAACGGGAATCGGACCCGTATCTTATCCTTGGGAAGGACACGTTCTGCCACTGAACCATACCCGCGCTAAAAATATCTTACCCTAAAATTTGCTTTTTAGCCATCCCAAAATTCCCGAAAGCCACCCGCCCCATGAATTCAAAAAATTTTCAGGTGCAGGAGGCGCTTGTTCTTTTTTAGGAGGCAAAACAAAAATTATTTCTTTTTCACCGGGCTTTTGCTGGTTAAGCTGTTCATAGGCTATTTTTTCCAAATAATCTTTGCTGTCTGAATTGGCAATTTGATTTTTCAGGCTTTCGCCGTTTTTTTTTATCTCTTCAATTTGCTTTTTATAAAAATCAATTTGAGAAACCAGATCCTTTTTTTTCTGGTATATTCTAAGGTCGGCAATAATTAAAATTAAAATTACAAACAAAAATATAATGCCAAAAGCTTTAAATAAAAGCTTATTGACCACTGCTTCTCCCTTTTGTTTTTTGTTAAAATCTGCTACCATTAATTAATATGAAAAAAAGCAAATTATTTAGAGTTACATGGATTATCTTAATAAGTTTGGTAGCGATAAGCACAATTTTGTTTTTAATTGCGCCTGTTCTAAAATTTTAAGCGTCTAAGCCGATCCGATATTATTTACCGCAAACTCATAAGTCTCCAATATTTTTTTGGCTTGTTCGACTGATATTTTATAATTTGGATCATAAACAATCGAATTGCGTATTTTGCGGGCAGCCAGCAAATCATTTAAAATTGGGGCAATCAAATTGCCAGCTTTTTTTATAGTTTCCTCAAAATCTTTGCCTTCAAATCCCCTCTCCTCTAAAATTTCCGCCAAAAGGTCATCTGCGTCAATTATCGCCAACTTGTAATCTGCTTCAGCTCCCGATTCAATTTTCTTTTTAATTCTGTTCCATTGCTTTGAAATTTCTCTGGCGCCATATGCCTGCCAAGAAAAAAATTCTGTCACGTCTTCCAAAAATTTGTACTGCAGCCACGAAGAATTTATCATAAAATAAATAACAGCAACCAAAAAAAACATTGCAAATACCGCAAAAACCAGCTTTACCGGAAAAAGCATATCCTGCAATTGCGGAGAGGAAATATAATAAATAAAATCCCTTATTCCAAAAAAATTATATAATTCATCCCATGTCATTTCATGTTTGTCATTGCAAGGCGCGAGCGATAGCGAGCAACGAAGCAATCCAGAGTTATAGATTGCCGCGTCGCCCTTGCAGGATCTTCGACCTGCGGGCTCCTCGCAATGACAGCTTAATTAATTATAGCACTTTTTCCAGTTCTTGCGCTATATCTAAAATTTTATTTTCTTCAAAGTGATTTCCAATTATTTGAAGGCCCACCGGCAAACCTTCATTTGTTTTTCCAGCCGGCAAAGACAACCCAGGCAGGCCGGCCAGTTTCATAGGAATTGTATAAATATCAGCCAGATACATAGCCATTGGATCGTCTGCCTTTTCACCTATTTTAAACGCTGGAAATGGCGACACCGGGCAAAACAGCAAATCAACTTTTTTGAATGCTTCTGCAAATTCCTGCCTGATTAATTCCCTGACTTCTTGCGCTTTTTTATAATAGGCGTCATAATATCCCGACGACAAACAATATGTTCCAAGCATGATCCTTCTTTTAGCTTCGCTGCCGAATCCCCTTCCCCTGCTTTTTAAATATACATCCAGCAAATTTTCCGCAGGTTCGGATAGTCCATATTTTATTCCATCAAACCGCGCCAAATTGGCAGATATTTCAGACGGATCAATTACAAAATAGCAGGCCAGCGCATACTCTGAACTTGGTAAACTTATTTCAACAATTTCAGCGCCGGCGTCTTTTGCCTTTTTAATCACGTTTCTAATTATTTTCTCAACTTCAGGATCAACGCCCTTTGAAAAATATTCTTTTGGAACACCAATACGTAAATTTCGAATCTCGAATTTCGAATTTCGAATTTCTGGTTCAACACTTGTTGCATCTAACGAATCTCTTCCGGAAATGGCATCAAAAACAATTCTTGCGTCTTCAACATTTTTTGTAAAAGGTCCGATTTGGTCCAAAGATGACGCATGCGCGATCAAGCCATATCTTGATACAGCGCCATAAGTTGGACACAATCCGACAACTCCGCAGAAAGACGCAGGCTGTCGTATTGATCCGCCAGTATCAGAACCCAATGAAAAGCAGGCTTCGTTTGCAGCCACGCAAGCAGCCGATCCCCCCGAGCTTCCCCCGGCAACTCTTGTTTTATCGTGCGGATTTTTTGTAACTCCAAACGCAGAATTTTCGGTTGAAGAGCCCATTGTAAACTCATCTGTATTTGTTTTTCCTAAAATTACAGCGCCTTGCTCTTTTAATTTTTTAATAACAGTTGCGTCATAAGGAGCAATATAATTTTCTAAAATTTTAGAGCCGGCTGTGCATTTTTCTCCTTCAACCAAAATTGCGTCTTTAATTGAGCAAGGAATTCCGCAAAGTTCTGGAAAATCATGCCCTTCGACTTCGCTCAGGGCGATTCTCGCATCGGCTCGAATCGCTTGCGCCAAAGCTAAATTTTCTGTAACAGAAATAAAAGAATTCAAATCGCTTTTTCTTATTTTTTCCAAATAAGCTTTTGTCAAATCAACAGAAGTAAATTCTTTATTTTTTAATCCTTCGTGAGCCGGTTTAATTGTTAAATTAGTTAATTCCATTGCTATTTTGTCATTACGAGCCATGCGAAGCAGGGCGTGGCAATCCAGAGTTTTTTGCACATACAATAGATTGCCACGTCGCCCTTGCAGGATCTTCGACCTGCGGGCTCCTCGCAATGACACTACAAAATTGATTTTACTTTTATGTAATCGTCTTTTTTATTGGGAGACGCTGCAATTATTTTTTGCGCCGTTTCTTTTTTCTGCGGAATTACCTCGTCTTTTCTCAAACCGTTTAATCCGCGGGATTGCACAGTTTTGTGCAATCCCGCGGATTTTTTTCCGGACGCTTTTTGTAATAAATTAAAATAATTCAAAATTATCGACAAATCTTTTTGCATTTTTTCAATTTCCTTATCTGTCAATTCTAATCTCGCCAATTTTGCAATATGCCCTACTTCTTCTTCGCTAATCATAATATAAATTTATCAAATTTATTTTAAATTTTAAATTTAAAATTTTAAATTCGTCATGATGGCATATCGCCGTCTTCGTCGCGCGACATTACTTGTGCCAAAGTTTCAATATTTTCCAAAGCAATTCCCGCCCCGCGTACCACAGAAGTCAGCGGATCGTCAATTATTTTGCAAGGCATTTTGGTTTCTTTTGAAATTAAAACATCCAAACCTCGCAACAAGCTCCCGCCACCAGCCAAAAAAATTCCGTTTGACATTACATCTGCCAGCAATTCGGGCGGAGTTTCTTCAATTGTTGTTTTTATCGCAGCAATAATTTGCTTTACAGACCTTTCCAGCGCGCGCTGGATATCGTCGTTAAAAACCACAACTTCTTCGGGTAATCCGGTTACCAAATTTCTCCCGCGCATTGCCATTTCTTTTTTTTCCTTCAAAGGCATTGCCGAACCGATATTTATTTTAATCGATTCCGCTGTCCGCTCGCCCACTAAAAGCTTATATTCTTTTTGCGCAAATTCAACAATATCATTATTCAATTTATCTCCGGCAATTCTCAAGCTTCTAAAAGTTACAATTCCGCCCAAGGAAATTACAGCCACTTCGGTTGTGCCTCCTCCAATGTCAACAATAAAATTCCCCCCTGCTTCCTGAATTGGCAATTTTGCCCCGATTGCCGAAGCCAAGGGCTCTTCAATTAAAAACACTGTGCGGGCTCCCGCGTTTTTTGCGGCATCCCTTACAGCCTTTCTTTCAACTTCTGTTACTCCGCATGGAATTCCAATAATTACCCTTGGTATATATCCGAATCCAAACATTTTTTTTCCGGAGGTTGCGGCCTTTTCAATAAAATATTTCAGCATTTGCTCGGTTACTTCAAAGTCAGAGATAACTCCGTTTACCAAAGGTCTTGTGGCGGAAATATATGAAGGCGTGCGGCCCACCATCTTTTTTGCTTCTTCCCCAATTGCCAAAATTTGCCCGGTTTTATTATTTACCGCAACAACCGAGGGCTCGTTAATAATTATTCCCCTGTCTTTTACATAAACCAAAGAATTGGCTGTTCCCAAGTCAATTGCCATATCAACGGACAAAAAAGAAAAAATCTTATTCAACGGGTTTCGTTTCATTGTGTTTACCTGCATTTATTTAAATATTTTTATTAGCTGTTTTATTTTTACAAATTTTACAATATTTTTGCCTCTCTCTTTTATTTCAACGGATTTTTTTTCTAAAGTTTTTTCTGAAACAATAATTCGCAAAGGAATTCCAATCAGGTCTGCTTCGGCAAATTTTTCTCCCGCGGACTTATCTTCCCTATCATCATATAATACTTTAATGCCTTCTTTTTTCAAGTCTTGATAAATTTTTTGCGCTGTGTTTTTAACTATCTTTCTTTTAGACTTTAACTCAATTAAATGGCCTGTAAAAGGCGCTATTTTTTTAGGCCACATAATCCCCTTTTCATCACAGTTGGCCTCCACAACAGCTCCCAATGCGCGTGAGAGGCCTATACCGTAACATCCCATTATTACCGGCTTTTCAGAGGCATCTTTATCTCTAAATTTCAGGTCAAAGGGAGCCGAATATTTTGTGCCAAGTTTAAAAATGTTTCCCACTTCCACCGCTTTTTTTTCTTCCCAGCCCGAGGCTGGTCCGCCTTGGGCGGAAAATTTATTCAAGTTATTGCAATTAGGACAGTTCTTAATTTCAAAAAATATTTCTTTGTTAATTGCAGTTTTGCATTTTTGGCAAATATAAATTAAGTCTTCACCTGCTTCCGTAACCATTTGAAACTCGTGAGAATATTTTGAAAAGCTTCCTCCGCTTGCCAAAGTCAAATAAGTCTTATTCCTAATTCCCAATTCTTTAAAAATATTAAAATAAACTTTTATAATTTTGTCATAATATTTATCCAAGTCTTCCTGACTGGCGTGGAAAGAATACATATCTTTCATCAAAAATTCTCTTGTACGCAAAATGCCGGATTTTGCGCGCAGTTCATCTCTAAATTTTGTTTGAATTTGGAAAACCGACATTGGCAAATCCCTGTACGAAAAAATAACCTTTTTAGCCAAAGGGCTCACAACTTCCTCGTGTGTTGCGCCCAAAGCATATTCTTTATCTCCGCTTCCTTTCAATTTAAAAAGCACATCTAAACTTGTCCACCTTCCGGTTTTTAACCAATTTTCTTTTGGCTGTAAAACCGGCATTAAAATTTCCTGACCTCCGGCATTTTCCATATTTTCCCTGATTATTTTTTCAATATTTTTTAAAACCAAAAATCCCAGCGGTAAAAAACTAAAAACGCCGGCCATTAACTGGTCTATAAATCCTGCCCGCGCAAGCAAATCATTTGACACCGATTCCCCTTCAGCTAATTTATTTTTATTTGTTTTTGAAAAAATTTTTGACTGCAACATAGTTTTATTTCTTAATTATTAAGCAACTTCTTTTTGGTAGCAGGATTCACAGTAGACAATATTTCCTAATTCTGGATCAAAGCCCGTTTTGAAATTATTACCACAATGTTCATGACCATGCTCGTGTAAAACTGTGTTTTGATTTTGCCCCGTATCATCTTTATCACCCGCACACATGCATTGGTAACTATACAATTTTATGCCCAACCTGTCTTTTATTCTTCTTTCATGTCTGCACTCATTGCACATTGTCGGCAAGGGAAGCCGTTCTTTCTTATAAAATGAAAATTCGTCACGCAAAATTCGGTACGCGTTTTGGCATTTTTCACATTTAATAATTTCATTTAATATGTTATCGTTTGCGTCATCAATTGATTGAGGTAAGTCTGCTGAGTTTAGCGAAATATTATAATTTCCTTTTTCTACTTTAACCCATTCATAACCAAAACTCTCCGCTTTTTCTTTTGTCATATCAAAATGCTGAATGGCCAAAGAATTGTTATACCCGAATGGTGAAAATTCTATTGGAAAAAATTCTCCATATTTATATACGTTTCCCTTTCTATCGACATACGGCACGTCATCCATATGCTTTTTAATTTTAGGAATAAGGGCTTCGTATTCTTCTTTTGTATACTGCTTATTTAAAATGCAGTATTGGGCTTTTTTAACGCCCGCGCACCCGAAACAATCTGATGAACTAAATATATTTATACAATACTCGCTGTCTCTACAAGCCGGCCAACAATTAAAACAAAATTTCAAATTATAAGGACCCTCCCCGCAAACACAAGTTTCATAGGACAATTCGATATTTTCTCCCCAAACCATACAGTCATAGCAATCTTTATTGCGGGGAACCTGCATAATTTGACAATATTTCAAATTTTCACCTTCCCTTATAAAATAGCTTTCTGTGACATTTTTTGAATTCGTCACATAAGATCCGGTTGAATTTAGATTTTGTACGCCTTGATGGTTTTTATTTATCTGTGTTTTCCAGAAATCCCTGGATTTC
Organism: Candidatus Staskawiczbacteria bacterium RIFOXYB1_FULL_37_44; assembly: GCA_001822065.1. Classification (GTDB taxonomy): domain Bacteria; phylum Patescibacteriota; class Minisyncoccia; order Minisyncoccales; family Staskawiczbacteraceae; genus XYD1-FULL-39-28. The sequence goes on from MHPJ01000012.1 coordinate 13,321, forward strand.
TGTCGCACATGGTAAAAACCATCTATAGTAGACAAGCACATCTCGCCAAAAAGTTTTTTATATTCCTCTTTTGTATATTGTTTATTAAAAATACAATACGATGATTTTCTCAAATTCACACATCCTAAACAATCGTTGCAACCGAGACAATCACGCGAAAAATACATATTTCGACAATCAACAGACATTATTGTCCCGTAACATTGATAACAGTTCTTTAACCAAAAACTGTCGTAACACATTTCAGAATGATTTATATGCGAATTATCAAAACAATCTTTACAGAAATCTATGCCATTGCCATATGAGCAATTTTCGGTGTAATTTGAGCTAAATAATAAATAACAATTTTTCAATCCCGTAGCATTTCCCGAATACGGGCTATTTACCATTAATTTCACATTTAAGTTATAAATCGGAACTTTTTTTTCAAGCTCCAAAATTTGCTCTAAAAATGGACGAGACCAGTCGATATCCCTGCCATAATCCGTGGGATCCCAAGAATCTCCCATCCATTCTTCTTCGGTTACCACTTTTCTTTTTGACTCAGGCGGATACAAAGAAAATATGTCTTCTCCTGTAAAAGCATTTTTATTTTTGAAAAGCTTACGCTCATTTCTAGAGGCTGCTCTTCTTTCAAATCGACAAATTGGACAAAAAGTAGGCGCAGGGACTTTCATTTTTTCGTAAAACGCAAAATCGTCGGACTCGATAGTGAAGTCCTTTTTACAATTCTGACAATTTTTAGTTTCCGCTTCCATAATAATTTAATGTAAAATATTTTATTCGACTATTCCGTTATTCCGCGGAATATTGGAATAGTTATGACAATGTTCTTAAAAAATTTAAAACGGACAAACCTTTATTTGTAATTTTATGCCTGACGGTCAACCCCTCTGATCTTTTGACAACAAATCCCGCCACAGCTAACTTTTTAATATGATCAGAGGCTGTCCTAAAATTAATATGCAGTTTTTTTGATATGTATACTAGGGACATTTCTGGCGTCTCCTTTAATAATTCTAAAATCTCAATCCGGCGATGATTTGCGACGCCTTTCACTATTCTCTCAAGTTGGTAATAACTTTTTTTCATTATATAAAAATTTTAATCGCATCTGATATCGCCGTCTGGTGGATTTTCGTCATCAACTGCCCAAATTAAATATATATTTTCGCCATCTTTTTGTTTATAATCCTTCAGATATTTCTCTCTCCACTCAAGCCATGAACTACCGAGAACTTCATTGCTATCAATAAAATATATTCCTGTTTTTAAAAAATCGTACGGATAAATTTTTTCTAATTCCTCTTTTGATAATGAGCTTAATCGGAACTGTCCAACAAGAAATTGGCAGTATGTACCATCTGCCCAATTGCCAATTTCCGCCGCTTCTGCTATTAATTTAGATTCTTTAGGATGCAATAAACTAATAAACTTATTAAAATTATACTGAAAAACCCTCAAATGTAAATCATTAAAAGGCATTCTATAGGTTTCATAAATAAATAATATTAAAACAGGAGAAACAATAATTAACACAGAAATTATTATTACTTTAAATAAAGTTTTCATTATTTTATTTAAACCAATCCTTAGCTATATTATAAAATTCATTGGCGATTTGCAAACCGCGATCGTTTGGTTGAGGATTACTTTTAGGATTATCGGCGCTTAATGAATATAGTGTTGTGATAATTTCCGGTCTTTTACTTAAATCAACGAATCTTTTCCATTCGTCGATAAAATAACGCATTCTTGCGGCCACAAAAAATATACTGTGCTTTGGCTGCTTTATGTATTCGTATACTTCCTGGCGACTAGCTTTTTTGATTTTCCCTTTAGAAGAAAATTTGTCTAAATCGGGATTATAATAACCAGTCAACATTAACCCTTTTGCCGTGTCTGTTTTTACCTGGCCAATCCCAGCAGATGTATTCACACCGATAAAATAAACCGCCAACATATCTGTTATATCCTCAATTGGATTTAGTCGTGCTAATTCATCTATAAGTATAGCAGCTAAAAGATACGGGTCTACATTAAATTTTTTAGCCGCACTGAAAATAATCTTTTTATTAGTTGTTAACTTGTACTGCGCATTTGCTTTTAATATTCGGGGATGGTCATCGATAATTATGCAAGCACCCAATTTTTCTTGTTGTTCTTGTAATAAATTCTGCTGATATTTTTGCCAGTAATTATTAAAAGATGGTATGGACAAAATTTTTCCAATATCCTGCAAGGAATAAAATAATTGATAAGAAGAAATAGAAATACGGTCTAGTTTTTCTTCTTTTAGTACGCTCCCTGCCGAACGTAAATAAATATTACCAGAACGGTTCACTATGTAAATATTTTTAAACAATCCATTTTGTACGGCTAAAACAATTTCTCTCAAAGAATATATTTTTAAATTTTCGTCCACAAAAATCAAACTTTTCTTTTTGGTATCGGTAATTATTAAAATAATTTTCATTACATTATTATTAATGGATTTATTTTCCATTAAGCAGACTTTTACTAATTATGCTATTCCGTTATTCCGCGGAATATTGGAATAGTTACTTAACGAAATAATTATTTTTGAAAGGCGGCTTTTAGAAAATTATAAAAACGCGGGATATCAAAGCGTATTGTTATAAAAAGCGACAGCGCGATTAAAATTATAAAGAACACAATAGTAATGTTCTGCTCAATTTTTACTGAAACCGGTTTTCCTTTAATTTTTTCAATAAGTAAAAAAATCAATTTTCCACCGTCCAATGCCGGAATTGGAAATAAATTAAATATGGCAATAAGCACGGAAATTGTTCCTATAAAATATAGAAAAAATCCCGCTCCGTAGCTTACCGCGTTAGCCAAAAATACTGTAATGCCTAAAGGCCCGGCAAATTCTGCTCCTTGAGGCAGTCCTTTGCGTGAAACTAAATTTGCAAACACAGAATACAATCCAACAAAGGAGTTTACTGTTGTCTGCCAGGTATAAGCAATGCCTTTAATTGGGGCTTGATACCACGGATATTTTTGCGCAAGAGTTGCCATCCTTTCCAGCCCGACTCCCACAGAGCCTTGCCCGGCTGGCGGATTAACCCGCGGGGTTAAACTAAGATTAAAAACTTTTTCGTTTCTTTTAATCTTTATATCTACTGCCTGCCCGCCATTTTCTTTTGCAAAATCTTGAAAATCTTTTACTTTATTAAAACCCAGCAATGTGTCGCCAACTCTTATGCCAGCCGCGCTTGCCGGAGAATTTTGCGCAACTTCAAGCACTTTAATTTGCACATTTGTGATTCCTTGAACATCTTGGTCCCCCACGGGCAAATCGGCTCCAATTGCAAAAACAACAGAAAAAATAATTATGGCCGCAATCCAAAAAGCCGCCACTCCGCCAATTACAATTAAAAATCTTTGCCAAATTTTTAGATTTACAAAACTTCGCAAATCGTCCACCCCTCCCTCTTCTCCGTAAATTTTTACAAAAGCCCCAAGTGGCAGCCAATTTATTGAATAAATTGTTTCTCCAAATTTTTTGCCGTAAATTCTTGGCGGATATCCAATGCCAAACTCATCCACACGCACTCCAAATTTTTTGGCAATAATAAAATGCCCAAATTCATGTATTATCATTAGGGCGATCAGGCTCAAAAACGCGATTATAAGAATTAAAATTGAAGATAGCATGTGTTGCGTCATTGCGAGCGATAGCGAAGCAATCTCTAATACATGTTTAGATTGCTTCGTCGCTACGCTCCTCGCAATGACGATAAGCTTTACAATAATTCGTTTTTCTTTTTCTCTACTAAATTTTTTATTTTTTCCTGAAAGTCGTCAACCACTTTTTGCAGTTCGTCTTTTCCCCGGAATTTTTCGTCTTCTGAAATTTCTTTAGCTTTTTGGGCTGCCTGAATTTTATTCCACGCATCTTCCCTGGCCCGCCGTATTACTTGCTTTGCCTGCTCTGCTTTTTCACCCAAAGTTTTTGATAAAGCATTCCTATATTCTTCTGTGAGCAAAGGCAAATTAAGCCGTATAATATTTTTATCAACAACCGCCGACATTCCCAGCCCGGACTGGGAAATTGCTTTTTCAATCGGCTCTATATATGAAGCATCCCATGGCTGTATGGCAATTTGATTTGTTGAAGGAGTTGAAATTGCGCCAAGTTGTTTTAATGGAAACTTTTGTCCAAAGGCGCTCACTTCTATATCTTCCACCAAAGCCGGCGAAGCTCTGGATGTTCTTATTTTTTGCAATTCTCCCTCAAAAAACCTAAAAGCTTTTTCAAATTCAGGTTTTACACTGTTTATAAAATCTTTATAATTTGCCATAAATTTATAATTCCATTAATAATATTTCCAAAGCTAATTTTTGATTGACGTTTGTAAACATTAATTTGCTATTTATTTCTTCGGTTAATTCTAAAATTTTTTTATTTTTTAAAAGATCCTGCCTTAAATGTTTTTGTAAAACATATATAATTTCTTGAGCAGAAAGTTTTTCCCCGCCCGAGGCGGGTCCGCCTTGGGCGGGGAAATCAATTGACTTTACATATTTAAATTTGTCTGCAAAATCCGCATTTATAACCTGCAATAATTCTCCCAAAATTTTATTTTCTTTTTCGATTTTTTCTTTATTTTCCGGCAATCCTCCAGCGGGCGGATTCGGTTTGAAAAATTTCACAGTTTGGCATCGGGAAAAAATTGTTGGTAAAAGCAAATCGGGTTTTGAAGAAATTAAAAAAATAATTGTCTGGCCTTTCGGTTCTTCAAGCGTTTTTAAAAAACAGCTTTGCGCTTCCTGATTCATTAGGTGGGCATTGTCCACAATTACAATTTTAGCGCCACCGTTATACGACTTATATGCCAAAAAATTCTGCGCTTCCCTAATTTGCAAAATTTCTATTTCACTTTTATCTTCTTTTTTTTCTATTATTTTTAAATCCGGAAACTTGCACCCAATAAATTCTGAAAATTCTTTCGCAAAAAGCTTTTTTCCAATTCCATCTTGTCCTGTAAATAAATACGCGTGTGAAAGCTGATTTTGCTCAAACTTTTTTTTAAAAAATTCCCATTGTTTTTGATGCCCAACCATTTTACTTTTTTGACATTACAACTTTTTTGTACTCTTCTAAATGTTCCAAAACTGTTCCCGTTCCTTTTACCACGCAAAACAAGGGTTCTTCGGCAACAAAACACGGCACGCCAGTGCTTTGGGCGACCAATTCGTTTATTTTTGGAAGCAACGCTCCTCCGCCTGCCATTATAATTCCTTTGTTCATAATATCGGCAGAAAGTTCGGGTGGAGTTTCGGCCAATACATGTTTTGCAGCCATAACAATTTCTGCCAGCACATCGGAAATTGCTTCGCAAACTTCGTTATTTGAAATTTTGATGTTTCTTGGCAGGCCCAAAATTAAATCTCGGCCCTGTATTTCCAAAAATCTTAATTCTCTTTGCGGAAGCGCGGTTCCAACTTTTATTTTTATTTCTTCAGCCGATTGCGTTCCAATTGCCAAATTATATTTCTTTTTTATATATTCAGTTATTGCGGCATCAATTTTATCACCGGCAATCCGCACCGAATGCCATGTTACAATTCCGCCAAGAGAAATTACCGCCACTTCGGAAGTTCCTCCGCCAATATCAATTATCATATGCCCTGAACACGAGTTAATTGGAATGCCTGCTCCAATTGCCGCCAAAATTGGTTCTTTGGCAACATAGGCAGATTTCGCTCCCGCCGACAAGGCCGCCTCAATTACAGCTCTTCTTTCTGTGCTTGTAATTCCGGCAGGAACAGAAATAACCAATTCCGGCTTTAAAAATTTTAGTTTAGTTGAGGTTTTATTTATAAAATAACGCATCATCGCCTGCGTAACCCTATAGTCCGCGATAACTCCGTCCTTTAACGGCCTGTAAACTTTTATATCGGCGGGAGTTCGGCCGATCATTTCTTTTGCGTGCTCGCCGACTGCCAAAATTTTATTGTCGGCTAAAGAAATTGCCACCACCGACGGCTCATATAAAACAACTCCCTTGCCATGGACATAAACAAGAGAGTTACAAGTTCCTAAATCAATTGCTATTTTATTATTAAACATATTTTATTTTACTCTTTTGATATCGGCTCCAATTTTTTGCAAACGCTCTTCAATTTTTTCATACCCCCTATCCACTTGATAAGCATTATTTATCACAGTCGTGCCTTGCGCCACAAGACCTGCAATAATTAGCGCGGCTCCCGCCCGCAGATCCAAACTTGGCACTTCAATTCCCTGCAAATGCGTTGGACCGTTAATAATTGCGCGGTGCGGATCGCAAAAAATTATATCTGCTCCCATTTTATTCAATTCTTCCAAGTATTTCAACCTGCCTTCGTATAATGGATCGTGTATTAAAGTTCCTCCTTTTGTTTGAGTTGCCAAAACTCCAAACAACGGCAGCAAGTCCGTGCTAATTCCCGGGTGCGGCATGCTTTGAATTTTATCAATTACAATTTTTGGCGAATACAAAACTTTTACAGACCTCTCACCGGGAAATTCTAAATTTGCCCCAATATTTTTTAATTTTTTAAAAAACAAAGTAAGGTGCTCCGCATCAACATTTTTTATTAAAACCTCTCCTTTTATTGCCAAGGCCATCAAAATAAAAGTACCTGCTTCAATCGGATCAGAAACAATATTATAATTAAATCCTTTCAATTTTTCTTTTCCGATAACTTCAAAAATGTGTGGACCTGAAAATTTAATTTTAGCTCCCATTTTCTTTAAAACTTTTGCAACTTCCTGCACCTGATAGTCTTGGTCGGCAATTTTTAAAGTTGTTTTTTTATTTTGCGAAGCTGCAAACAGCAAAACATTTTCTGTAGCTGTTACCGAAAATTCATCTAAAATAACCTCGTCATTGCGAGGAGCGGAGCGACGTGGCAATCCAGAGTTTTGCTCTTTCGCAAACTGATAAAATTTTCCGCTTTGTTTTACATTTACTCCCATTTGCAAAAACGCGTCAAAATGCGTGTCCAAAGGACGCGCTCCAATAATACATCCACCAGGGGTTGCAGTTTTAAAATTATCAAACCGCGCCAGTAAAGCTCCCCACAGCAAAACAGAACCCCTAAAATTACTGACTATTTCATTAGACAATTTCTTGGGGTCAATATTTTCGCAAGTTATTTTTATTTTATTTATGCTCAGCCATTTCACAGTTGCTCCCATTTTTTCCAAAATGCCAATCATTTTGAAAACATCTTCCACCAGCGGAATATTTCCAATTATACAAGGTTCTTTTGTCAACATTGAAGCAACCAAAACCGGAAAGGCAGTATTTTTTGAGCCCATTACTTCAATTTCTCCCATTAATTTATTCCCTCCGTTTATGACAAATTTTTCTTGCATAATAATATGATATTAACTCAAAAAAGACAGAATATCAAGCCTCAAATTTTACAGAAATAAATGTACGGTCTGCGCCGAATTTCTGATCGTTTTCTTCGGCTTTTTGCAAAACAACGCTGTTTAATTTTTTCTTATCTCCTTCTCGTAAAATTTTAACAAAACCCTTATCTTTTAATAATTCGAAAAACCCGTCCGTGTAAAAAATTACTAAATCATTTTTATTTAGTTTTATATTTCCAAATTTATAATAATTTTTCACGCCCTCTTCTCCGCTAAAGCTTCCATATCCTTTTTTATTTGGATTGTTTCTAAAATCCCTATGAATAATTAATGCTCTTTTTTCTTTTGACAAATTTTCCCAATCTTTATACATTCCTTTAAATTTTTTTAAAGCTGGGGCCACCATATCTTTTGTCTGAAATTTTTTCTTATTATTTTTATCAAAAATTATCAATCCACAATCGCCCGTGTAACCATAAAACAGTTTATTTTTTAAAATATATCCAACAACTCCAACCGTATCAAGCCAATCATATTCTACATAATTTAATTTTTCATCAATTCCGTATTTTATATTTAATTCTTTAATTTTTCCGTTGGCAAAATTAAAAGCTTTTTCTAAATCCAAATTCTTTTCTAAAAATTTCACCGCGCTTTTACAAAATATTTCAGCCGATTCTTTGGCGCCGTTTGGGAAAGCATATTTTCCATTTTTAAAATGCGACTGCGTAACACCGTCGGCCACAGCAAAAATTGGGAATTTTTTTGAAAATAAATAAAAGTCTTCATTTGGCTTTTCGTCAAATTTAATAAAATCACCATAAGTTGCGTAAAATAATTTCATATTTTTATAATACACAATTTTCTTGTAAAAACAAAATTTTCTGCTAAAATATAGAAAGCTCCTTTAGAAAGGGAAAATATGAAAACAATACCAAGACTACGCCACAAAATTTTGGGGATAGAGCATGGTAATTTCAGCCCTTCTCTGCAATCCAGAGAGCAGTTTTTGGTTCAAATGGAAATGGCAAAAGGGCTTCTTAGCAAGTCTATTACAACAATATTTGCGCCGTCCGTCGGCTTCACAAACAAGCTTGCTGAATTTGGACAAGATGACGATGTTTTTACGCCTTGGCTCGTCAGGACAAAAAACAAGGCAGACGCGGGTTTAACACAAAAACCAGGTGTTGCCATTGCGTTTTGCAACGCCGATTGCCCCATTATCTGCCTATGGCAAGACACAAAACTTGCGGTTTTGCACGGCGGATATCGGTGCCTAATAAGGGAAAATCCCGCCGAAAATGGGATTTTGGAAACCGCAATGCAAAAGCTTGATCCTGCCAAAACAAGCGCGTTCATTTTTGGAGGGATTGGCCCGTGTTGCTGGGTTCCGGAAAATGATAAGCCTGAAATACAAAATCCAAATCTGTGCAGGCATCCAGAATTTTTGACAAAAAGCTTAAGTAAAACCACACGCAGTCCGCTTGGAAAAAATTTAGTTTCAGTAGACCTGTACAAACTTTCACGATTGATTCTGCTCAAAGAAGGATTTTTGGCAGAAAAAATCGGCTGGAATCCAACTTGCACCTGCTGCTATTCTGTCCAAGATAACGGCGAGCCAGCCTACTGGTCGCACATAAGATTTCTGGCAGAACAAAAAGCTGAGCAAAAAACTATTGACGGCCGTAATTTCACCGTCGCATGGCTAGAGTAATTCTTGCTCCTATGCATAGGTGCACAGTAGCAGGATGTCGCACAATACAAAATAAATTGTGCGATTTTTTTTGGAAAAATTATAAAAAAAATGGGCTTCCCTATTTCTAAGAAAGCCCGAAGCGCTAAGCGTCCCCCGCGAAGGAATTTCCCCCGTCTATAAATCCATTAAGGCACTCAGCGATTCGCTATTAGAAAGCAACCGTCTCATCCAATTTAATGGATACTGCTTGCCGCCCTTGGGCGTGCCATAATACTCACAAACCCGATCAATCTGACCGTTGTCTGCCAAAATGTTTTCGACAAAAAGCGGTTCCACGACAAGGCCGGCTTTCAAAAAAACCGGCAACGCCTTCTCCATGTGATACAAGAGTGTGAGGATGGCGATACTCTCATTTCCAGTGAACGCCGGACGCCGCCGAAGCAGAATCTTCAGAATCTCGGCGTTCTCCTCCGTGGTTGACGACATTGTCTCAGCGAAAATCCGGCTGGACTCAACGCCGTAGTCGCACACGAGAATCTCCTTTATCACTGCCGCTTCCGACTTCCTATGGAAATCTGAATTAGCAAACGCTACGAAAGAAAAGTCGGCAGGCTTGAGGATTTTCTGGTCGTCATATCGAACTCCGAAGTTCGATCCGCCAGTAATGATCAACCTCTCTGCGACCTCCATCTTAAGGGTAATCGCAGACGCTTCGGTTCGCATCGCTGTATGGGGCGCCAACGAGTAATGACCGGATTCGGGTGCTTCCCCTCATCGTTTTTGGTAAACATTACCTGTGACCCAAGCTGAACCACCAAATCGTATTTCACGGCTTCATCTCCTTCAAAGAACAGGTAAACAAAATTCAAACCCTATTATTTATCTTACCATTCTATAGTGTAGTTGTCAATAGTGAAATCTGCAAAGTTCTGTGATAGCATTATTATAAATATGCAAAAGAAAACTCGGTTAATTATATTGCTTGTTTGCGTTGTTTGCTTTTTTTCAATCGCGCCAATTTTGGTTGCCTACTCAATGGGATACCGGTTTGATTTTGAAAATAAAAAAATCGTGGCAACCGGAGGAATTTATGTGCGCACTTTTCCGGCAGCCGGAAAAATTATTATTGATTCAGGAGTTTCGCAAAAACCCGGATTATTTGCAAATTCCATTTTTGTGCAAAGTTTGCTTCCAAAAAATCATACCGTAGCAATCGAAAAAACCGGCTATTACGGCTACTCAAAAACTTTAGCTGTTCAGGAAAACCAGGTTACAAAATTGGAAAATGTGCTTTTAATAAAAAATAATATAGCTTTCAGCAATCTTGCAGATAAAATTGACTATTTTTCTGTGTCGCCAAACAATCAAAATATTATTGGCGCCATTTCTGGAAATAAAATTATAAATTTCAGTTATTTTTCAATTAATTCTGCAAGCTCTGCAAAAATATTTTCCATATCGCAAACAGGAAAAGTTTCCGAAATAAAATGGTCGGGCGACTCAAGCAAAGCTTTAATAAAAATTGAAAATTCCGGCAATATTTTTTATTATTTCTTTGATGGCGCCTTACAAAAACCTTCGGCTGCGCGCTTGTCTTACTTAGACAAAAATTCCCAGCAAATTTCCTTTAATCCGCAAAATCCAAGCGCGCTCTTTTTCATAAAAAATAACACTCTTTACTCCGCCTCGGGAAACAGCGCTTTGCCAATTATAAACAATATAATTTCTTACAAAATATCCGGCGCAAATATTATTTGGCTGTCCGCAAAAGGCTCCCTGTCAAGCGCTGATCTTTTAGGAAAAACAGTTTCAAAAATCAGCTTGAAGGATTATCCGGTTAACAGCAAAAAAGCATACGAAATTACCTCAATTCTTTCTGACACCTTTTTAAAAGAAGACAGCTCGTTATTTAAATTAAATCCAAATACAAAAACATTTGAAAGCTTTACTATTCCGAAAATTTTAAACTATAAAATTTTAAGTTCGCCAGACAATAAAAATTTAATTTATTGGAGCGTCGATAACATATATTTATATTCATTTGAAAACGAAAAATTTAGCGAAATATTTTCCGGAAATAAAATAGCCAATTTGCAGTGGCTTAATAACGACTATATAATTTTTAATTCCGAAGAGAAAATTATAATTTCTGAAATTGATTATCGGGGCAATGTAAACACAGTAACCCTGCCCCAAACAGCAACAAATATGTTCTTAAACCAGCAAACCGAAAAACTTTATGTTTTATCGGGCAACTCTCTTTTAGTTTCAGAAAAAATCACCCCATAAGCAAAAAAATAAAAAGTTTTTTCGCTCGGGTTGGCCGTGGGCAGGCGCGCGAAAAAATATTTATTTTTCTGCTATTTCCTGCTCGTAGGTCTCCCCTTTTGTTGCTTTGCAAACTTCCTTAAATGCGCAATAATTACACTGCCAGTTGCGCGGAAAATCCGGTAATTTTTCCGGCACGGAGTTCTGCTCAACCTTGTCTTTTAGCGCGTAAAATTTATCCAGCAAATCTTTGCAAAGCGTTTCGTCATAGTCCACAAAAAACTCTTTCATTTCTTGGCGATCTTTATCAATGTAAAGCAAGATGCCTTTTTTAATATTAAAAAAATGCAAGTAAAGCTGGATTTGAAAAACATTTTCCTCTTTTGGCTCGCTTAAATTTCTAAAAATCATGCTATTCATACTTTTAATATCCAGCACATAATTTTCATTTCCAATGCACAAAATTGCGTCTGCCCTGCCGGAAATTATTTCCTGCGAGGGAATGGGAATTTCTGTGACAACTCCAAGCCGCAACCTGTATAAAATATTAAAAATTGATCTATGAATATTTTCTCCGTGCTCAAAAATGCGCATAATTCGCGCGTCCACCGGCTCTCGCGGCGCATTTTTAAATTTAAAAAAAACAGCGCGCGGGCATTTTCCTGCGTCTGTAATGTAAAACCTGGTTTGCTCTTTATTTTTCTGGTTTTCCAAATAAAACTGGTCAATAAGTTCTTTTAGCATAAAATTATTTTATTTTATTTAACAAAAAATATCAAGAGTAAAAAAAGAGCCCGGCTGAATGGCTATTTGCCAAACAGACGGGCTTCGATCTCAAGGAAGCTCCACTGGCGCAAACCAGGAAATGGTTTTGCCTGTGAACTTAGACTCGACGGTTACGATGGGGGCAACTTCATAAGTGATTTCGCCAGCGCGACGGGCTTCGATTCCGAAGCTCGCTGCCATGTCAATAAATCTTTGTTCGTTGCTTGCGTCGATCACCGAGAGAACTCCTTGTCCTCCGTGCCATGTTTCATAGCATTCTTCATCGCTCATACCACGCCACTTTGCGCACTGCCGCATGATTTCGGGCGGATCCCACAGATTGTCAAGGCGCGCCGATAGTCCCCGCGGAAATAAAATATCCTCTGCAAACTTGGATTTGAGGGCTCCGCCTGTTAAATGGACGTTAAGGAAAGAGCGGATAAGCGGCTTAAAGTCTTTAGCGAACCAGCCGTTGGCAGTTGCTAAAAACTTGTCGTAAAGCACTGCGTGTCTTGCCGCCTTATTGATGGCCTCCCGTGCCGCTGGTTTGGAGTAGTAATCATTTCCAAATTCCATGGCGAGACTTTTGCGCCCGGAACTAATTCCGTTGTTACGCAAGCCTAGTTCGCGCAGAGCCATCACAGACATACCCGATTGGATCTGGTCGCCCGTGATAATGGTTTCGGGATTGCAGGCACCAATAGCCACTCCCGACCAAAGATACTTGGTCAGAGCATTCGGATTTGGCGAAGTAACGCAACCGGGAAGCTCTGCGGTTTCGTCTTTGTACATAACAAGCTGATTTTCGTCAGCAATTCTTTTTACGCTGCGCATCATAGCGCGAAATGCGGTATTCACCGGATCGCCCAGCTTTCCAATAGTCTCAGTGTCTAAATTGTTGAGTAAAACCAGTGGAAGACCGCCCCAGCGGGTAATGTCTCCGCAGGTCATTGCAATCCAACCGTAGGCCGCGTTATCGTAGTCGCCGGCTGCGTCTGTTAGCACAACTTTAGTCCCATCTCCATCGGGCACTGCGTCTATCCAACAGTCAACGGGTAATCCCTTTAGCCGAAAAACTCTGGGGCCGCGAAAGTGCCCACGGGAAAAATCCCGAATCTCAACATACGGAGAATTATTGTAGGTAGAACGACAAAGGGCACCCGCAAAACTGCTGAACGAATCCCCCTCAACCACATCCACCCCGTCTTCCGCGTACTTTTTTTTCACAATGCTCATGGCAGCCTCAAATCATTTAGTCCTACCTGAAAAACAATCCAAACAACTCGGATATTAAATTTTCCAGGTGCTAACGAAATCCTACCATCTTTTAATTATCTTGTCTATGTTCTAAAAAACTATTCGTTTTATTTGACGATCGTCAAATTTAACGAACAAAATACAGCTAAAAGGACCCGTTACATCTGGTCCTTTTAAAAATTTTATTATCGTTTCGCCCATTGAGGCGCGCGGCGGGCTCTGCGCAAACCGAATTTCTTTCTTTCTCTCATTCTTGGATCTCTTGTCAAAAATCCAGCTTTTCTTAAACGTTTTCTGAAATTGTTATTAAAATTAACCAATACTCTGGCAGTTCCGTGCCTAATTGCCTCTGCTTGAGCTGAATGCCCTCCGCCCTTAACCACAACGGTAATTCTAAATTTATCCAAACATTTCATTTTTTTCATTGAAGCAATCGCTGTTTCCTGGTCTTCTACTGTTTGAAAATATTTTTGGTAGGCCTTGTCGTTTACAACAAATTCCTTATCTCCTTTTGTGTAAAGGCGGATTCTGGCAACGGCAGTTTTTCTTCGACCGATTGCTTCAAAATATCTGTCTGGCTTGCCGGCTGTTTCCTTTATGGTTTTGGCAATTTCTTTTGAAATGTCTTCGTCCCCCATTTCATCTGCATCTTCTGGCGACTCAAAAACAGGAGTTTTTATTTCCTCCGTTGCCTCGCTCGCCTCGCTGGAGTTTCGGCGAAGCGGGCCGAAACTTTTAGTGGCGGCGGGATTTTTTTCTTCTGATATTGTTTTTTTAGTTCTTGGCATATCTATTTTTCAAATTTTAGCCTTTTAATTTGCTTATCTCTTAATTTATTTTTGCAAAGCATCCCCATCACAGCGTTTCTCAAAACTTCTTTCGGGCCTTTTTTAATTAAAAATTCTTTCAGCGTTGCTTTTTTTAAATTTCCCAAATATCCGGTATAGCGGAAATAATTTTTGTTTTCCAATTTATTTCCGGTAAATTTCATTTTATCAATGTTTTTTACAACAACGGTATCACCCGCATCTTTGTAGGGAACGTAATCGGGCTTGCTTTTTCCGCGCAGCAAAACAGCCACTTCCACAGCCAGCCTGCCCAAAGCTTTATTTTCAGCGTCTATTATAATTGTTTTTCTTTGTATATTTTCCATTTTATTTCAAAAGTTCAATTATTGCCATTTTAGCTCCGTCTGAATTTCTTGGTCCTAATTTTATTATTCTTGTGTAGCCTCCATTTCTTTCTTTATATCTTGGAGCTACTTCGTCAATTATTTTTTTGGTTAATTTTGGAGTCAAATTTTGAGCCAGCAATCTTCGGTTTGCCAAACTTGAATCTTTTGCTCTTGTAATCATTTTTTCAGCAATAATTCTCAATTCTTTTGCTTTAGCTTCTGTGGTTTTTATTTTCTCATGCAGCAAAAAATTATTTACCAAAACCCGAAACATCGCGTTCCTTGGCCCAATCTTCATTGAAAATTTTCTGCCTTTGTTTAGCTTTCTCATCTTATTCTTCGCCTTTTATTTCTAAGCCTAATTTTTTAATTTTTCTTTTTATTTCAGACATTGCTTTGTCTCCCATGCCTTCAAGCTCGGACAAGCTTTTTTCGGATTTTCTTATAACTCCGCCGACAGTTTTTATGCCATTGTTAAGCAAAGCATTGAGCGTTCGGCCGGTTAATTTTAAATCCTCAACCAGTATTTTTGTGGCATCCTGTTCCTCTTCGTCTTTTTTTTCATCCTTTGCCTCAAGGGAACCTTTAGCAGGGGCGGGGCCGGCTTTCCCTTCAAAAATAATGTTAAAATGTTTTATTAAAATTTCGCATGCCTGAAAAAATGCTTCTTCGGGAGTGATTGTGCCGTCGGTTTCAATTTCCAGACTCAATTTATCAAAATCTGTTCTGTCGCCAACGCGCATATTTTCAACCTGAAAATTTACATTTCGTATTGGAGTAAATATGGCGTCAACAGCCATTGCCCCAATTTCAGCTTTTCCTTTTTTGATTTGGTCTTTTGGAATGTATCCAATGCCTTTTTCAACTAAAAGCTCTATTTCCAATTCTGTTTTTTTGTCTGTGATTGTGGCAATGTGCAATTCGGGATTTACCAATTTTGCTTGCGAGGGACATTTAAAATCCGCTCCGGTTACTTCGCTTTCCCCTTTTACTTTCAATTCAATTTTTTGCGATTCGCCTTCAAAAATTTTGAATCTCAAATTTTTGATATTTAAAAGTATCATTATTGTATCTTCCAAAACTCCCGAAGTTGTTGAAAACTCGTGAGGAACTCCTTTTATTTTAACTTCGGTTACAGCAGCTCCCTGCAAAGATGAAAGCAAAACTCTCCTTAGAGCATTTCCAATAGTAACGCCGTAGCCAGGATATAATCCTTCTACTTCAAAAACTGCCTGATTTTTTTTCTTTTGAATTACTTTTGGTGGTAATGGAAGAGAAATCATTGTTTATTATTTTTAATAATAAAAATTAACGTGAATAAAACTCAAATATTAATGAAATTTCTGCCGGTGGCTTTACTTCGTCCAAGCTTGGCTCTCCAATTGCTTTTGATTCCAATTTATCTTTATTGAGCGACAGCCATACGGGCACTTCTTTTCTTTTTAACTCGCTGGCCAATTCTTTAAATACGCCTTTGGATTTTTTGTTTTCTTTCAAGCCGATTATATCATCTTTTTTAACTTGATAAGATGGAATGTTAACCGGTTTTCCGTTTATTAAAAAATAACCGTGCGAAACAAGTTGTCTTGCCATAACGCGCGATTTTGCAAAGCCCAATCTAAAAACAACATTGTCCAATCTTTTTTCCAGCACTCTTATGAGTTCGGCTGAAACATCGTCAACCTTACCCATTTTCTCAAGAGTTTCGCTAACATATCTTTTAAATTGCCTCTCAGAAACTCCATACCATTTTTTTAGGGTTTGCTTTTCTTCAAGCGATTTTTTATACTCCGAAGGCGCGCCTCCTCTTCTTTTTCTTTGGGGTCCTGGAGCAAATGCCCTTCTGGAAAATGCGCATTTTGAACCAAAACAACGCTCCCCTTTTAAAAAGAGTTTTTGGCCCAATCGCCTGCAAGTTTTACATTGATCGTATATCATAATTTTAAATTATACTCTGCGAACTTTTCTTGGCCTGCACCCGTTGTGAGGAATTGGCGTTACATCTTTTATTGAAATAACGTTTAATCCTTGCGTCACCAAGCTTCGTACAGCAGACTCTCGGCCTGCCCCAATGCCTTTTATTAAAACCTCTATTCTGTCAATGCCAATTTTTTTACAAATATTTGCAATAGTTTCTGCAACTCTTGAAGCTGCAAAAGAAGTTGATTTTTTTGTCCCTTTAAACCCAACCGAACCGGCCGATTTCCAAGCCAAAACTTGCCCTCTTGAATTGGTAAGAGTTACAATTGTATTGTTATAAGAAGAAGAAACATAAACCTTGCCTTCTTGGACTCCGACAGAAGATGATTTAACTTTAACTTCTTTACCGGCTGTCTTATCAATTTTTTCCTGTTCTTTTATTGCTTCTTCTTGATTTGTTGCTATAACGTGTTTTTTGCCCATGTCTATATATTTTCTAGATGTTCATGGATAAGTGTTCGCTTTCGCTCCCTTACCCATTCCTGCTAAATTAGTAATAATATATCGTTTTATGTTGGCGCCGCAGCTGGTTTTCTGCCAGATCCCATTGTTTTTCTGACATTTCCCCTGACTGTCCTGTTATTTGTTTTTGTTCGTTGTCCTCGTACGGGCAAACCTTTAATGTGCCTCAATCCTCTCCATGCTCCCACATCTTTCAATCTTTTTACATTTATCATAACTTGCCTTCTCAAATCTCCTTCAATTTTATATTTTTTTTCAATATAATCTTTCAAATCGTTAATTTCTTTTTGGGTCAATTCGGAAGCTTTTTTATTTATATCAACTTTTAATTCATCTAAAATTTTTTTAGACAAACTCCTGCCTATTCCATAAATATAGGTCAATGAAATTTCTATTCTTTTGTTTTCGGGTATATTTACCCCTGCAATACGCGGCATAGTTTATAAAGTTATAAGGTTTTTAAAATTAGCCCTGGCGTTGTTTGTGCTTAGGATTTTTTTTGCAAATAACATAAATTCTTCCCTCTCTTCTGATGATTTTACACTCGTTGCAAATTTTTTTGATTGCTGGACGTACTTTCATAAAAATTTAAAAATTTAAAAATTGAAAGATTACTTCAGGCGATACACTATTCTTCCCTTAGCTTCGTCATATGGGCTCATTTCCAATGTGACTCTGTCGCCCGGTAAAATTGTAATTCTGTTCATCCGCATTTTTCCTGACAAAAAACCCATAATTTCTTTTCCATCGCTTAGCGCTACCTTAAAAAAGGCATTTGGTAAAGCCTCTATAACTCTCCCTTCAACTCTTATAGTTTTTTTAGGATCCTCCATTATAAAATCAATATTAGCAAATCTTTGCCCAAAGGTCAAGTGTTTATTCAAATTTTAATTCAACATTAACTCTGCTTTGGTTTGCGGGAGTTGAAGAAACCCAAAACGGCCAGAATTTAATTTTTACTTTTGAAACATTTTCTCCTAAACTATTTGAAATTGCTTGGTTTATTTGGCCGGCGTTTTCACCCAGCAATGACAACGACAAAGAATTTTTATCTATATTATTATATATGTTTCCCGCCAAATCCAAATTGAGAGTTATTTTTCCTGCGGAAACATCCACCAAACTTGCTGAGTAATTCACTTTTAAAGTATTATCCAGTAATGTTTTTCCTTCCGGCATTTGGGAAACAATGTAATCTTTGGCGAATAGGTCCAAGTCTGATTTTTTAAAAGCCAAAGCGCTTGCCTTAACTGTTGCCTGATAATTGAATTTATCAGCAACTGTTCCTGATTTTGTTTGTGTCCCAGCGCTGGCTACATTTGAAGAAATTGCACTGTCCAATAAAATATAATCTGCAGGAATCTGATCTTTTAACGCAAGAACCGCGTCATCGGTTGTTTTTTTAACCAAAGCATCTTTTGCTCCTTGGATGTCGTCATCTGTTATTTTTTTGACTTTTCCGGCGTATCCCCCTGACATAGCTTTTGTCGAAGCGGCGCTGATGCTGTAATAATATGCTGTCCCCTTAAGCCCTGGAACTATAAATGCAGAGGGCGCAATGTTGTACGATTCCCCGCCCTCAACTGCCGTAATTTTTACCTGAATAGATCCTGAAGTAATTTTATTTCCAGCTTTTTTAGCTGCCGGGATAACAACCTTTTGCGCGACAGTAAAAAGTTTTCCGGAATCAGACATAAAATGAGTTCCTGCTTTTAAAGTAAGTAGCGAAGGCGGATCGTATTTATTGTAAATTGTTATGGTTCCCGACGCTAAACCCTCGTTTGACGCATTTCCGGTTGCAGGAAAATCTTGCGACGCGTTTTTTATAACTTCAAAATATTTTGCCGGCATAACAGCCTGCGTATTATCAATTGAACCTGCAGATTTATCTGCTGTTATTTTTTGCTGAAAACTCAATACATCAACCTTAGGCCAAATCTGAATTGTGGCTTTTGGAAGTTTAAAAAACAAAAATACGCAAACTAAAAGTAAAATAGCGGCGCCTACAATTGAAGCAGGAATCCAAATCGGACGGTTTTCTTTTTTATGCCGACCTTGTTTTTTTACCGCAGTAATTTTAGCAGAATGGTTTTTCTTTTCTCCCAAAAATTCTTTCAGTTCTTTTTCAACCTTTTTTGCTATTTTTGGAGGCTTGATGTCGTATATTTTCTTGCTCATTGCTAATTTTTAATTTCTAATTTTTCAATTTTTAAAATAATGCTTTAATTTTTTAAAAATTTAAACTTTAAGAAATTATTTATAAAAATTATAAAATTTAAAAATTATAAAAATTTATTCAAGTATCGCCTTTATGCGCCTTATGCCGGCGCTTGAGCTTTCCTCTTTTATAATTTTAAATTTTCCCAAAACTCCTGTGCGTTCCACATGAGGCCCTCCACAAATTTCTGCGCTTACATTTTCTGCATCTTTACCTACAAAATAAACTTTTACATTTTCTCCGTATTTGTGTTCAAAAACTCCCATTGCGTTTATTCCTTTTGCTTTTTCCAAATTCATTTCTTCAAACCAAACAGGCATGTCTTTTTTTATTATACCATTTACAAAATTTTCTACATCCCCTATTTGTCCACTGGTCATTTTTTCTTTATGTGAAAAGTCAAATCTGATTCTTTCTGCTGTAATATTAGCTCCCTTTTGCAAAACCTCATCTCCCAAAACTTTTCTCAACCCGGCCAAAAGCAAATGCGTGGCAGTGTGTAATTTTGTGGTTTGCTCGGAAGCATCGGCCAATCCCCCCTTAAACATTCCCGCGCTGGCCGTCCTTGAAAGTTTTTGATGCTTTTTTAATTCACTTTCAAAATCTTCTCTTTTTAAATTTTTAGTTTTTTCCGCATCCAATTCTTTTAAAATATCAAATGGCAAACCAAAACTCTGGTACAAATAAAATGCTTTTTCCGCGTTAATATCTTTTATTTTATTATACTCCGCAATCCCTTTTTCCAAAGTTTCCAAAAATTTCTTTTCTTCTCGAACATATTCGTCTACGATAAGTTGTGGATTTATTTCTTCATATATTTTTTTATAATCAACAAATACTTTGGCTATTACCGACCTAATAAAATCTTTTTTTATCAAAAATTCGTAAACCACAATTCTTCTTATCAACCTTCTTAAAATATACCCTTGTTCTTTGTTTGATGGTTTGACTCCTTCTGAGGCCAAAAAAACAATCGCTCTTGCGTGATCTGCAATAATTCTCTGCTTTTGTTTACTTAATTCCGCCGGCATCATTTCGAAAATTCCTGAAAACAAATCAGTTTCAAAAACTGTTAGAACTTTTTGCATTACCATTGCCAAGCGCTCCAAACCCATTCCTGTATCAATTCCCGGAGTTTTTAAATTTTCTAATTTTTTGTTTTTATCGCAAAAATATTGGTTAAAAACAATATTCCAAATTTCAATTCCATTTACATAAATTTCTGTGGTTGGTCCACAGGGGCCTTCGTCGCCGGTTGGGCCCCAAAAATTATCAGCGCCCTCTTTTTTTATTTTATTTTCCGAAACACCCAGTTTTTTCCAAATTTCAAAAGACTCTTTATCTTCCGGCACATTTTCATCGCCTTTAAAAACCGTAACATAATCAATTTCTAATTTTAGCTCTTTTACAATAAAATCATAAGCCAATTTTATTGCTTCTTCTTTAAAATATCCCGCTCCGCCTTCGCCAAAGGATTCAGCGGACGCAGCAAAACTAAAGTTTCCTAACATCTCAAAGAACGTTAAATGGCGCTCGTCTCCCACCTCTTCTATATCGGACGTGCGAATACATTTCTGGCAACTGGCCACCTTGTTTCCATAAGGCGATTTTTCTCCAATATAATACGGTTTAAATTGCTGCATGCCGGCGGTAGTAAAAAGCACCGACGGGTCGGTTGGCAAAAGCGAAGAACTTGGCACAATTTTATGCCCGTTTTTCTCAAAATACTCCAAAAATTTCTGCCGCAACGCATCAGATTTCATTAGATTATTATACTATAAAAATAATTTTTTGCAAAAAAAGCCGAGCAAATTTTGCTCGGACTGCATAAAATTGCCTGCATCTACGGCGAGGCAAATCGGTTTTTCAGGAGGGCTTTTTTTCTTTTCCCCTTCCTAACCTTCTGTGATAACACCGCGGCATCATACCAAGTGAAGCTTAAATCTGGGTTCTTGGCAAATTTACCAAGCATTGTCAATATTGCCTGCGCAGATTCATCGTCATAAAGAAAAACATACCTCTCTATCCCCTTTACCAAAGCTAACATGTTTAAGCCTTGTGACATGGTGTGTCATCCTTGATTGGAAAAGATCTGACATAAAAAAATTACTATGTGTAGCGATCGGCTACTACTGTTGCAGCAAACGAACGGGGTTTAATGCACGGTTCAAAGCCGTTGCTTCTGATTAGACCAACAACTTCTTTTACCATTTCTTTTGTTTTGCCCACCTCCCCAACATCGGCATGTATATATTGAAATTGGTAATTAAAAGTAGAGGTGGCTTTTCCGAATTCCTTTTCTAAAGTTTCTCTCAAAGACAACGCCAGTTCGCATGATAAATAAACTTCTTGCAAAATTCTGTTTTTCCAATTTATATGCGCAAACCTTTTTAAAAAGTTATCGGGATAATGCATTTTTTTTAAAAAAAATCTCCCCCCGGCGCCGGTTCTTAAAACAACAATGGCAATTGGAAAAAACGGCTTGTCAGAAGACGGCGAATCGCAACCAACCACAATATCATAAAAAAATTCAGGCTGCTCCTGAATATAGCTCTTAATTTCTTTTATAACTTGCCCGAAACTCAAATTCCCTTTGCTTGGGCTGAAAAAATGCCCATTGTTTATAATCTCATCATTCATACTCTCAACATTACCACTACTCTGCAGATTTTACAATCTTAACAAATTCTTCGGCATTCAAAGATGCCCCGCCCACAAGAAGCCCGTTTACACCGGCCTCTTTTATATAAGCTCCTGAATTTTCGCTTTTTACGCTTCCGCCGTATAACACTCGCACTTGCCCTTCGACTTCGCTCAGGGCGAGCTTTTCTTTTATAATTTTTATAGAAGCGCTCGTTTCCTCAACTGAACAATTATTTCCTGTGCCAATTGCCCAAACAGGCTCATATGCTATCGCTAAATTTTCAATTTTCAATTTTAAATTTTCAATGTCAAGGAGACCGATTTTTAACTGGCGTTCTAAAACTTCATTCTTTTTCCCGGCATCACGCTCTCCGGCAGTTTCGCCAACACAAAAGATAATTTTCAATCCGGAGGCAAGCGCCATTTTTATTTTTTTATTTACAGTTTCATCTGTTTCGCCAAAATATTTTCTGCGTTCAGAATGTCCAATTATCACGTATTCCACTCCCAAATCCGTTAGCATTGCAACAGAAATTTCTCCGGTAAAAGCCCCTTTGTCTTCAAAATAAATATTTTGCGCGCCTAATTTTAATGCAACGTCGGACATTGCAATGTTTTTAAGTACTGGCAAATAAATATTAGGTGGACAAATTACCACTTCCACACCGTCCCAGCCCGAGGCTGGTCCAACTATGGCGAAAAAAATTTCTTTTGCCTCTTTTTGAGAATTAGGATTCATTTTCCAATTCGCTGCAATTAAATTTTTCATGTTTTTTTACTTAAATTATTTTATCCTACCACAATAAAATATAATTATAAAATTCACTATACGGCTTTTTGCCTGGAGGCAAAAAGCCGTATTAACCTAGTTTAAAATGGTGTATCAATTTATCTTGATCGTCTATTGATTCCAATAATCCAAAACAAATATATTTTTCAATTTTGAATAATCTGGCAAGCGCTTTTATTTCTTTTTCGCAATTATATGGATACAAAAATAAACTTTCCTGTATTTTATAAAATCCTCCGGCTCTTAGCCTATACGCCAGCGCTTTTCTCCCTTTAGCGCAAACATCAGGGATATCAAACGATACCATCCTCCATTTGCCGTCCCACCTTTCTTTTCTGTTATCAAATTTTTTGAATATCATGTTTAATGCCCTTAATTTTCCTTTTTCCGACAACGAAATCAAAACAGATCCTTCGTAATTTTGTTTTCGTTTTATAGATTCTTCATATTTTAATCTTGCTATGGCTATTTTTACATCTCTTTGTTCGTCCTTTTTAAAAAAATTAAAAATATCATCAATTGTAAATGCAGATCCTTCGTTAAATAATCTCAATATTATCTTTGTAGTAATTACGCTGCTCATAATTTTATTATATCACGAATTCGCAAAATTAAATACGGCTTTTTGCCTTCAGGCAAAAAGCCGTACATGACTACTATATGTTTAAAATAATAAAAAAGCCTCGCCTAAACTAATTTAGAACGAGGTTAAGCCGGATATCTTAATTTTCATAAATTAAGACTTACGGAAAACGGCGGCATATCGTTTATTGACAAAATCAAATTCTGTTTT
Organism: Candidatus Staskawiczbacteria bacterium RIFOXYB1_FULL_37_44; assembly: GCA_001822065.1. Classification (GTDB taxonomy): domain Bacteria; phylum Patescibacteriota; class Minisyncoccia; order Minisyncoccales; family Staskawiczbacteraceae; genus XYD1-FULL-39-28. The sequence continues at coordinate 36,763 of MHPJ01000012.1, forward strand.
GGCTTCCAAATTAAAAGTCTCCGTAAAAGCCGAAACAACATCGTCAAAATCAGCTTCGTCATTAATAACTTTTGCCAATCTGTCTGCTTTGGCTTTATCTGGCCAAAGCATTGATTCGCCATCTTCGTCCAATAGCAACAATGTCTTATTTTTGCACAAAAAAACAATGAGATACCAGGTCTGATTGAAGTAGCCATAGCCACCTACCTTATAGCACGATTGTCGAGCGAAAAAGAACATATTAAAATATATCATTTCAATTTATTCCGGTCAATATGCAGGGGCCTTTTTTTGTAATAGCAATAGTGTGCTCAAAGTGGGCAGATAATGAGTTGTCTCTTGTGGCGTAGCCATAGCCATCGTCCGATTTTCGCAAAACATAATTTCCTGCAGAAACCATCGGCTCTATGCAAATTACCATCCCTTCAACTAATTTTTCTCCGCCTCCGCGTTTGCCAAAATTTGGGATTTTTGGGTCTTCGTGCAAATTTTTTCCAATTCCATGCCCGCACAAATCGCGCACAACCGCAAAGCCCTGGTATTCAACGAATCTCTGAATTGTGTTGCCAATATCGCCCACTGTGTTACCAGGCTTTACTCTTTTAATTCCCAATCTTAGGGCTTTTTTTGTTACATTAATTAATCTTTTTGCTTCAAAGGAAACTCCTCCAACAGGCACGGTAATTGCCATATCTGTATAAAAATTTTTATAAAAAACTCCCAAGTCCAGACCAATTATATCTCCGTCTTTTAAAACATAGTTTGACGGATATCCATGCACAACATTTTCATTTACCGAGGCGCATAAAGAATAAGGAAAACCGTTATAACCTTTAAATCCGGGTTTTGCTCCCTTAGACAAAATAAGAGCCTCTGCGGCTCTGTCCAATTCTTTTGTGGTAATTCCGGGCTTTGCCATTTTCTCCAATTCTTTTATAGCATAAGCCAAAATTATCCCTCCCTCCCTTATAATTTCAATTTCTTCTTGTGTTTTTAAAATTATCGCCATTTAAAATTTTACAATATTGCTTTTAAAATGTCCTTATGGACGTCTGCAACAAATTGCTCTCCGTTGATTTTTCGCACCTGAAAATTATTTTTTTCAAAATATTCAACCATTGGAAGCGTGCGGCCGTTGTATTCTTTAATTCTTACTTTAATTGTTTCCGGATCATCCAAATCTTTTCTTTTTACTAAATTAGAGCCATCTATCGGGCAAATTGTAAGATTTTCCGTTTCTCTATTAAACAAAATTGAGTGGCGCATCAATTCGCAAATTTTTCTGTGAGAATTTCTAAAAATTGTTGTTTCGGCTGTTATTCCGATTAAAATAATCTTAATATTTTCTTTTCCGTAAAGTTTTTCTAAAACAGGCATTTCTTTTTCCACTTCATAAATTGTCCTTGGAGATCCGGACATAATAAAACTCTCTCCCTGCCCGGCTAATTTTTTGATTTGCTCCATCATTAAAACTGTAATAAACGGAGGACTTGTCAAAACTCCTGTTTTCCAATTTTCAATTTCTTCGCCGACACTGTAATCTTTGCCATCAATGCTAAAAACTTTATTTAGATCTTCGTTCTTAAAACAGTATTCAAGAACCTTGCTTGATTCCAAATGGTAATATCCCAAGTTTTCCGATAATAATCCGGCTTGAGTTCCTTTGCCGGCGCCTGGCGCCCCAAAAATAATTATAACTTGTTTTTCCATTCTAAAAAGTTTCGTATTCGCGCATTTGAAGCTGCGAATTTATTTGCCTTGCCGTATCCAAAACAACACTGACAACGATTAATAAAGATGTCCCTCCAACCAAAAATGTAAATCCAGTAACGCCTGTAACTCCCGCAACTATTGAGGGCAAAATTGCAATTAAGCCCAGAAATATTGCGCCAGTAAATAATACTCTGTTTAAAATGTGTTTCATAAAATCAGACGTTGATTTCCCCGGTCTTACGCCCGGAATAAATCCACCCATTTTTTGCAAATTTTCGGCGATTGTTTTTGGATCAAAGGTTACGGCAGTATAAAAATATGTAAAAAGAATAACTAAGAAAAAATACAAAACTCCATTTATCCAAACATTGTTAAAAAACAAGCCGATATTTGTGGCAACAACTCCAACGAGCCCTGCGTACGTTCCAAAATAGCTGGCAATCATGCCGGGAAATAAAAGTATTGAAAGCGCAAAAATAATTGGAATAACTCCGGCAGGATTTACGCTTAAAGGCAAATAAGTTGAAGTTCCGCCATACATTTTCATTCCTCTTACTCTTTTTGCGTAAGAAACCGGAATATTTCTGCGGGCTTCCGTAATTAAAACCACCCCGGCAATTATAACTACAGAAAGCGCGGCAAAAGCCACATAAGCGGGAATTTTTGATGTGTCAAATGTTACAAATGTTTGAAAAATATTGATTGGCATTCCGGCAACTATACCCGCAAAAATCAAAAGAGAAATTCCGTTTCCCATGCCCTGTTCAGAAATAATTTCTCCAATCCACATTAAAAACACAGCGCCGGCTGTAATTGTCAAAATTGCCGAAATCATAACCGGTAAGGAAAGACCGGAAATAATTCCCTGGCGGGAAAAAACAGTTAACATGCCGTATCCCTCAAATGCAGCCAGTGGAATAGTAAGAAGCCTGGAATATTGGTTAAATTTTTGCCTGCCGGCTTCGCCCTCTTCTTTATACAGTTTTTCTAAAGCGGGAAAAATCATTGTCAAGAGCTGTAAAATAATTGTGGCAGTAATATAAGGACCAAGCCCCAGCAAAACAATTGAAAAATTGCTTAAAGCTCCGCCTGTAAATAAATTTAAAAGCCCGAAAACCTGGTTTTGATCAAAAAATTTCCTTAAATTTTCT
>MHPJ01000013.1 GCA_001822065.1 Candidatus Staskawiczbacteria bacterium RIFOXYB1_FULL_37_44
CATTTAAAAAAGTAGATAGACTTCCGATGTCTATCCAGCTTCCAAAATTTGTTGATGATCGAGAAAAAATGGTTGAAGTTTTAGCATTCTGTTTTATGCCAAATCATATTCATCTTTTGTTAAGGCAAATAATAGAAAATGGAATATCTAAATTTATGCAGAAAGTCGGTATTGGTTATGGAAAATACTTTAATGGAAAATATGATCGAAGGGGGCACGTTTTTCAGGACGCATTTAAATCTGTACATATAGAAAGCGATGGTCAACTTATGGTGGTTGCACCGTATATTTTTACAAATCCTATTGCCTTGATAGAACCCGGTTGGAAAGAGAATGGGATAAAAAATCATTCTACGGAAGAAGCTGTAAAATTTTTAGAAGAATATAAATGGTCAAGTTATCAAGATTGTATTGGCATTAAAAATTTTGATTCTGTCACGCAGAGAGATTTTTTATTAGAGATGATGGGGGGAGAGAAGGGTTGCAAAAATGCTGTCAGAGATTGGATAAATTATAAAAAAGACTGGCGGTAAGATAAAATAGTTTATTTTCAGACAATTAGTAGAACTGGATAGACATCGGAAGTCTATCTTTTTTGTTGTGTAAAGGCTTTATTTTTGTCTCGTTTTGTGATAAAAATACTATAATATGCCAAATGCTAAAAAGGAAACAATTATAATTTCTTTGGGAGGGAGCTTAGTAGCGCCAGGGGAAATTGATATTGGGTTTTTGAAAAACTTTAAGCATTCACTTTTAAAATATTTTAGTAAAAATAAATTTTTTATTTTGGTTGGGGGAGGGAAAATTGCCAGAAATTACCAGAAAGCGCTTTTAGAATTTGGCGCAAAAGAAAATGACAGAGATTGGATTGGAATAAATATTACAAAATTAAATGCTGAAATTATAAAACAGATGTTTTTAGGGAATGCATATCCAAAAATTATTGCAGACCCGAATGAAAAAATAAAAACAAATAAAGATGTTGTGGTGGGAGCGGGCTGGAAACCCGGCTGGTCAACCGATTACGACGCGGTTTTAACGGCGAAAAATAATAATGTAAAAACAATAATTAATTTAACAAACATTGATTATGTTTATGACAAAAACCCGGATGAATTTGCCGACGCAAAACCTATAGAAAAAATCGACTGGAAAAGCTTTGAACGAATTGTGGGAAATGAGTGGAAGCCCGGATTGTCTATGCCGTTTGATCCCAAAGCCTCAAAACTGGCAGCGCGCTTAAAATTGAAAGTAATAATGATAAATGGTAAAAATTTGGAATGCCTTGAAGATTTTTTAAACGGAAAGGAATTTGTAGGTACGATAATCCAGTAGCCTGTCATTGCGAGGAGCCCGCAGGTCGAAGATCCTGTAAGGGCGACGTGGCAATCTATAGTCCGTGCGCTCACTCTGGATTGCTTCGTCACTTCGTTCCTCGCAATGACGACTAATTATGAAAGAAAAGATTAAAAAAATAATTGGAAAAGTGATAAAAAGTCTAGTAAAAGAGCCGGTAGATTTTTCGGTTGAGATTCCCGGCGAAAAAAGCCACGGCGACTATTCTACAAATATTGCTTTGGTTTTGGCTAAAAAATTAGGTAAAACCCCGAAGGATGTTGCAGAAGAAATAAAATTAAAAATAAATAATAACTTATTTTCTAAAATAAAAGTTGCGGGACCAGGGTTTATAAATTTCTTTATTAATGACAAGTATTTTATTGATAATTTAAGAAGCGTTGATAAAAATTACGGAAAGGGAGATGAATTAAAAAATAAAAAATTAATTATTGATTATACAGACCCGAATATTTTAAAAGAGTTTCACATTGGGCATTTAATGAGTAATACGGTTGGCGAAGCATTATCGCGGATTTTTGAATTTCAGGGAGCAAAAGTAAAAAGAGTTTGCTATCAATCAGATGTTGGAATGGGAGTTGCCAAAGCTGTATGGGGAAAGCTAAAAATGCCCGAGTTTTCTTGGCAGGATGCTTATGTTTTTGGCTCTAAAAATTATGAGGAAGATGAAAACGCAAAAAAAGAAATTATAGAATTAAATAAAAAAAATTTTACAAGAAGTAATACAGAAATTAATAAACTTTACGACGAAGGCAAAAAAGAAAGCTTAAAGCGCTTTGGCGAAATTTATAAAAAACTTGGCACAAAGTTTGATTATTTTATTTTTGAAAGCCAAGTTGCGGAATCTGGAAAAAAAATTGTTAAAAAAGGTTTAAAAAATGGAATTTTTGAAAAGGGTGAAAATGGCGCAATTATTTTTAAAGGCGAAAAATACGGGCTTCACACAAGAGTTTTTATAAATTCTGAAGGCTTGCCGACTTACGAGGCAAAAGACTTGGGGCTGGCTGAAATAAAATATAAAAAATACGTTTATGACAAGTCTGTAATTGTTACGGGAAATGAAGTAAATGATTATTTTAAAGTAATGCTTTGCGTAATGGACCAGACGAATAAAAACCTGTCTGAAAAAACAAAACATATTGGCCACGGAATGTTGCGTTTGCCCGAAGGTAAAATGTCTTCAAGAACCGGAAAAATTATAACCGGCGAATCATTAATTGAAAAAGTTAAGGAGCTGATTGTGAAAAAAATGAGCGAAAGAGAAAAAAAACCCGCCTCCGCCATAGGCTCTGGCGAGGCAAGGGAAATTTCTGAAAAAGTGGCAATTGGAGCAATAAAATATTCAATTTTGAAACAATCAATTGGCAGCGATATTATTTATGATTTTAATAAATCAATTTCTTTTGAGGGAGATTCCGGGCCCTATTTGCAATATTCATACGCAAGAGCCAATTCGGTTTTAGAAAAAGCAAAAAAAGAAAAAGTTAAACCGTCTTTAAGCAAAACCCCGTCTGAAATTGGCCAGCTTGAAAAAGCAATTAGTTGTTTTCCCGAAATTGTTTTGAAAGCATGTAAAAATTACGAGCCCCATTTTTTGGTTTTGTATTTAACAGAACTGGCAGGAACATTTAACAGTTATTATGCAAAAAATAAAATTGTTGATAAAACAGATAAATTTTCCCCTTATAAAACGGCTCTTACAAAAGCATTTGCCCAAATTATGCAAAATGGAATGCGGATACTGGGAATGGAAACTCTAAATAAAATGTGAACATGATGAAACTAAATAATAAATACTATATATTGCGGCACGGCGAAGCCAAGTCAAATGTTGAAAATATTGTTTCGTGCTGGCCGGAAAAATTTAAAAATCCTCTGACTGAAAATGGGAAAGAAAAAATTAAAGAAGCGGCAGGCCAATTGAAAAATAAAAACATTAATTTAATTTTTTCTTCTGATTTGCTAAGAACAAAAGAGACGGCTGAAATTGCGGGAAAAATTTTAGGGGTAAAAGTTAAATTTGACAAAAGGTTAAGGGAAATTGGATTTGGAACTTTTAATTCAAAGCCAGCCGATGATTTTGAAAACTATTTTCATAATTTTAGCGATTTAAAAGACAGGATAAAAAATGGCGCGCCAAAAGGTGAAAACTATAAAGATGTTTCAAAAAGAGTTTTTGATTTTTTAAGGGAAATAAACAAAAAATATAAAGGGAAAAATATTTTAATAGTCAGCCACCAGGCTCCAATTATACTTTTGCGGGCAAAAATAAGGGATGCTGCCATATTAAGCAATATAAAAGAATTGGGAAAAGTTTTTGCAGAAAAAAGGGTTACAAAAGGCGAACTAATTGAGCTAAACTAAATTTATGTTTGATTTTCCAAAAAAAGAAGAAGAAATATTGAAATTCTGGCAGGATAATAAGATTTTTGAGAAGACACTGGAAAAAACAAAAAGATCCAAAAGTTTTGTGTTTTATGACGGTCCGCCTTTTGCAACAGGAACCCCGCACTACGGGCATTTGCTTCAAAGCGCGATTAAAGATGCCATCCCCCGCTACAAAACAATGCAAGGGTTTAATGTTTTGCGCCAATGGGGCTGGGATTGCCATGGGCTTCCTATTGAAAATATAGTTGAAAAAAAACTTGGCACAAAAGATAAGAAAGAAATTGCGGCAATGGGGGTTAAAAAATTTAATGATCTGTGCCGCGCGCAAATTTTTACTTTTATAAACGAATGGGAAAAAATTATTCCGCGCTTTGGTCGTTGGGCCGATATGGCAAATCCATATCGTACAATGGATTTTGATTATATGGAAGCCGAATGGCGGGCATTTAAAGAGCTATATAAAAAAGGTCTGATTTACGAAGATTACAGATCTATGCATATTTGCCCAAGATGTGAAACTACTTTGAGCCAGGGTGAAGTTGCCGAAGGATATAAAGATATAAAAGATTTGTCGGCAATAGTTGAATTTAAATTAGGCGGTAACAAAAATACATCATTTCTTGCTTGGACGACAACGCCATGGACTCTTTTGGGAAATGTGGCGCTTGCCGTTGGTGCGGATATTAAATATGTAACAATTGAAAAAAAGGATCAGGGGACAGGAAATCTTGTTAGATTTATTTTAGCTAAAGATCAGGTTGAAAAAATATTTTCAGGACAGGAATACAAAATTGTTGAAACTAAAAAGGGAGCTGATTTGGCTGGCTTAAAATATGAGCCGCTGTTTAATTATTATTCGAAAAATGAGAGTTTGAAAAATCGGGAAAATGGCTGGAAAGTTTTTTCTGCTGATTTTGTAAATACAGAAGACGGCACAGGCATTGTGCACATTGCTCCTGCTTTTGGAGCAGATGATATGGCGCTTGGCAAAGAAAAAAAATTGCCGTTTATCCAGCATGTTAAAATGGACGGGGCATTTAAAGAAGAACTAAATGAATTTGCAGGGCTTGATTTAAAGCCAAGGGCAAAAGACAAACCTGACGAGATACGAGAAGCAGATTTGACGATTGTAAAATATCTTGACGGAAAAAATCTTTTATTTAGTTCGGAAAAATACGAACACAGCTATCCGCATTGCTGGCGGTGCGATACTGCGCTTTTAAATTATGCCACAAGTTCGTGGTTTGTGGCGGTTGAAAAAATAAAGCCACAGCTTTTAAAAACCGCGAAAAAAATAAACTGGGTGCCCTCGCATATAAAAGAAGGAAGGTTTGGCCAGTGGTTGCAGGGAGCTATAGATTGGTCTATTTCGCGCCAGCGTTTTTGGGCAAATACAATTCCTGTATGGAGGTGCGATAAATGCAAAAAAGAAATTATTTTTGCATCTGCCTCAGAACTTGAAAAAGCAAGCGGAGTAAAAGTAACTGACCTGCATAAAGATGTTGTTGATGATGTTATTTTTGAATGCAGCTGCGGCGACAAAATGAAACGGGTGCCGGACGTGCTGGACACGTGGTTTGATTCGGGATCTGTGCCGTTTGCCACAAAAAGGCCCATTCCAGCTGATTTTATTGGCGAAGCGCAAGACCAAACCCGCGCATGGTTTTATTACCAACATGTGCTGGCAGGAGCGCTATTCAAAAAAGAGGCGTTTAAAAACTGTGTTGTTACGGGCATTGTATTGGCTGAAGACGGCAAAAAAATGTCTAAAAAACTGAAAAATTATCCAGATCCCATGGAAGTTATGAAAAAATACGGAGCCGATGCAATGCGTTTTTATATGTTGAGTTCTCCTGTAGTGCAAGCTGAAAATTTATCATTTTCAGAAAAGGGAGTTGGCGAAATTGTAAAAAAAAATATAAGCAGAATACAAAATGTTCTTGCGTTTTATCAGCTTTATGAAAATAATACGCAAACTTCAAGCAATAGCAAAAATATTCTTGACAGATGGATATTATCCCGTCTTAATAATTTAATAAAAGATGTTACAGAAGGATACGAAAATTATCGCATTGATATGGCAACGCGTCCGTTTGTTGACTTTATTGGTGATTTTTCCGTATGGTATTTACGGCGCAGCAGAGAACGCTTTAAAGAAGAAAACAGCGACAAGAAAGATGCTCTTGCAAGCTTGCGTTTTGTTTTACAATCTTTTTCTAAAATAATGGCTCCCGCAATGCCGTTTTTAGCAGAAGATATTTTTCAAAAAACAAAAGCAGAAAATGCGCCAGAATCTGTGCATTTAGAAAATTGGCCTAAAGTTGATAAAAAATTAATTGATAAAGATTTAGAAGAGAAAATGGATGAGGTTAGAAAAATTGTAAGTTTAGCTTTGGCTGAAAGAACCGCAAAAACTATTAAAGTCAAACAGCCGTTGGCCTCATTGAAAATTAAAAATATTAAATCAAAAATAAAAGACCGGAAAGAATTGCTGGCCTTGATAGAAGAAGAGGTTAATGTTAAAAAAATTATTTTTGATGATAAAATTAAAGACGAGGTTGAGTTGGATACAAATATTACAGAAGAGCTGGATGAAGAAAGAATAATAAGGGAAATAATAAGGGCAGTTCAAGCAGAAAGAAAAACACAAAATTTGGTTCCGCAAGATAAAATTTCTTTGGTGGAAATTTTAGCTTCTGAAAAAGAAAAGTATATAATAGAAAAAAATAAAGAGCTTTTGTTAAAAGAGTTCCGAGCTATTGAAATTTTTGTAAGAGAACAAGAAAGCCATGAAATAATTAAAATTAATTTAATAAAATAAAGAATTTTTAATGAAAATTTTAAAATCACCAGTTTTTCAGCTTTTTACATTTGTTGCAGGATCGCTAATCTTGCGTTTCATTTTGGAGCAATTTATAGATGAGCATTATGGTTTTTGGATAAGGATAATATCTATAATAATAATTTTGTTATTTGGCGCGCTTTTTGTTTTAAAGGGAACGGCAAAAATTATAGAAGAAACGACCGGAGTTTTGAGCCATAAAACAAAATTGGCAGGCGGATTGTTGCAGTCTTTGGGCACTGCATTTCCGGATATGATACTTGGAATTGTGGCAGCTCTAATTAGTTTGCGCTTAATAAACACGGATTATGCCATGGCAATTAATTATGCCATCATTGCGGCAGCCACTACGTTTGGATCCAATATTTATAATATCGGGCATGCTGTTTGGTGTGTTTTTAGGCAGAATTTATCCAATAAAAATGGAAAACGGATATTAATGTTTCCTTATATAAAAAATTTGGGAATGGTTACGCCAATAAAAGACCATAAAATAAAACCCAATTTAAAGGAGTTTGATACTTCAATAGACATACTCAATGTTTTAACGCTTTTAACAGCCACAGTGGCGGTTTCAATGGTTTTATTTGGCAGAATTTCTGATGCGCCGTCTGGAATAGAGGGAGATTTGTACCAACTAATAAGACCCGTCGGTTTAGTTATTTTAATCCTTTGTGTCTTTGCCATGTTTTATTTTAGGAAGTCAGAAAAGGTGGAAGAACGTTTAGCGGAAGACGAAGAAGAAAATTATTACAGCAAAAAATCTAATTTTACGATACTGGCGCATTTATTTTTTTCCGGCATAGCAATTTTATTTGCGGCAGAAACTATGGTTCATGCGGTTAAAGTGTTTTCCGATTTAACAGGGCTGCCGTTTGTTATGACAGGAGTTTTTGCAGGAATTATCGGGTGTCTTGGCGAAATGATTGTTATTCATAACTTCACCATAAATCCAAAAGGCAGGCTTGGAGACGCAATTGTCGGAGTTTCTATGGACAATATTGTAACCACAATGGGAGCGTCTATTGTGGCTATAATGGGGGGCATATTTTTGGGAGGAAATGCCCTTATCTTGATATTTATAATTATTTTAGCATTAAACACAATGCTTATCTGGCAAATTTCAAAACTTAAAAATTATTTTTTAATTCCATAGATTAATTTTAAAACTATGACCGTTCGTTATAGAACCAAAGGTTTTGTTTTTAAAAGGGCGGAAAGGAATGAAGCAGATCAGACTTTTTCGATTTTTACTAAAGATTTTGGCAGGCTTGAATTAAAAGCAAAATCCATAAGGAAAATTACTTCAAAATTGAGGGCCGGTATTGATATATTTTATTTTTCTGAAATTGAATTTATACAGGGCAAAAACGACAAGACTCTCACTGATGCCTTAAAGATCAAAAAATTTAATGCAGGCATAAAAACTTTAAGCCAAATTTCAGATGTATTGGACAATTTTATAAAAGGCCAGGAAAAAGACGAAAAAACGTTTGACTTATTGAATGAAACTTTTGACAAAATAGACAACAAACTGGCTTTTCAGTATTTTTTCTGGAATTTTGCGTCTTTACAAGGGTATCGTATAGAAGTTGAAAATTGCGCCGATTGCAAGAGTAAATTAAATCCATACAATATTTATTTTTCCGCCAAAGACGGAGGAGTCGTCTGTAAAAATTGCGCGAGCCCCGCCCTTACACGGAATTTAGCGCAGATTTTTCCGCAAAAGATAAATTCGGACATTGTAAAAGTTTTGCGGCTGATTTTAAAAAAAAACTGGCAAACCGTGTCCAAACTGAAAATTGAACCAAAATCACAAAATTTATTAGAAGAAATTTTACAAAATGCCGCGCATTCATTTTGCCCCGCGCATTGCTGATGATATAATTAAAATAAATAAGCATAAAATTTTAATATGAATAAAAAAACAACTTTCATAATTTTAACCGTAATGCTGGCTGTAGGGCTTGTTATTTTTCTGCTTTACAGGTCAAGCATGTTTTCAAAAGGAATTTTACGCTTGGAAATATTGGGCCCGGAAATGGCAAAAATTGGAGATGAAATAGAATATGTAGTCAGATATAAAAATAATGGAAATTTTACGCTGGAAAAACCGAAATTAATTTTTTATATGCCGGAAAATTCTCTAACTGAAGATGGCAAAACAATAATCAACCAGGATTTAAAAGATATTTATCCTGGCGGGGAAGAGATTGTAAAAATAAAAACCAGACTCTTGGGAAAAGAAGGGGACCTAAAAACCGCCAAAGCATCTTTGTCTTACACTCCTAAAAATTTAACTGTAAAATACGAGTCAGACACAACTTTTACCACTAAAATTGATTCTGTGCCCGTTACGCTGGACTTTGATTTGCCGTCGAAAGCGGAAAAAGGAAAAAGCTTGCAATATTCAATAAATTACTTTTCCAATGTTGATTATCCGCTTGAAAATTTGAGCTTAAAAATTTCCTTTGCGTCTGGGTTTGATTTTTCGTCATCAGATCCGGTATCGTTGGACAATTCAGAATGGAAACTACAAACTTTAAATAAGGCGCAGGGCGGAAGAGTAAGCATAAAAGGAAATATTTCAGCCGATGCCAGCCAAAATTTAACTTTTTCCGCTGAACTTGGAATGAAGCAAAATGGAAATTTTATTGTAATAAAGCAGGCAACCAAAGATGTGCAAGTTATACAGCCGTTATTGCTTATTACCCAGCAAATTAACGGGTCATCAGATTATGTTGCTTCGCCGGGCGAAACTTTGAATTATCAGATTTTTTTCAGAAACATTGGATCTACTCCGTTTGATAATTTGTTTGCAGTTGTAAAAATTGACGGCTTAGCTTTTGATTTGCCGTCTTTGCAGGTTCAAGACGGCCAAGCGCAGTCAAACGACAATATGATAGTTTGGGATTCAACGCAGGCACCACAGCTTAGACGGCTTGATGTGCAACAACAGGCAGAAGTTGATTTTACAATTAAAGTAAAAAGTGATTGGCTGCCGTCTGTTTCAGATTCTGAAAATGCAGTAATAACAGACACTGTAAATATTTCCCAAATTACCCAAAAATTTACAACAAAAGTAAATTCGGGGCTGGCAATTTCTCAAAAAGGATATTATAAAGATTCTGGTATTTCAAATTCCGGGCCCATACCGCCCAAAGCAGGCAAAACAACAACATACGCAATAAATTGGGAAATAAAAAATTATTTTAGCGATGCAAAAAATGTTAAAGTTAAAGCAACTTTGCCAGCAGGAGTAAGCTTGACCGGAAAAATTACTCCGCAAGATGAGTCTGCAAATTTTTCGTATGATTCGGCCAGCCATGAAATTGTCTGGTCCGCTGGAGATATTTTAGCGGGCACAGGAGTAAACGGAGATCCTGTGACGCTTTCTTTCCAAATTTCTTTAACTCCAACAAACTCCCAAAAAGGGTCTGCAGCGCAAATTATAGAGCAAGTTCAAATTTCAGGAGAAAATCAGTTTACAAATACTTTAATAACTGCCCAAGATTCTGGCATAAGCACCAGCCTGCCAGACGACTTTTCCAACTCCGGCGGCGGAATAGTGCAATAAAATAAAACAAATTATGAAAAAAGAAAATAATCAAGAATTAATGGAGAAAATTGTATCTTTATGCAAGCGGAGAGGTTTTGTGTTTCCAGGATCAGAAATTTACGGAGGCTTGGCAAACTCGTTTGACTACGGACCGTTGGGAGTTGAATTAAAAAATAACATAAAAAATTTATGGTGGAAAAGATTTGTGCATAAAAGAGATGATTTGATTGGAATTGATGCCGCCTTAATAATGAACCCAAAAGTTTGGCAAGCAAGCGGGCATTTGGAAACTTTTTCAGACCCGTTGGCTGAGTGTAAAAAGTGCCACCACAGATTTCGCGCAGACAAAATTGACGGTAAAAAATGCCCTGATTGCGGAGGAGAACTTACAGCATCAAAGCAGTTTAATTTGATGCTTAAAACTTTTTTGGGGCCAGTGGAAGATGCAGAAAATACAGTTTATTTCAGGCCGGAAACAGCGCAAGCAATGTTTGTGGATTTTAAAAATGTTTTGGACACAACTCGCAAAAAAATTCCTTTTGGAATTGCTCAAATTGGAAAAGCTTTCAGAAATGAAATCACTCCGGGAAATTTTATTTTTAGAACGCGCGAGTTTGAACAAATGGAAATTGAATATTTTATCAAAGAAGAAGAATGGGGGGAAGTTTTTGAAATGTGGCAAGAAGAAATGTGGTTTTGGATGACGGATGTTTTGGGATTGAATAAAAAAAATATCCACGAGCTTAATGTTCCAGAAAAAGAGCTGGCGCATTATTCCAAAAAAACAATAGATTTTGAATATGAATTTCCCTTTGGAAAAGACGAGCTTTATGGATTGGCCTACAGAACAGATTTTGATTTAAAAAATCATTACAAAGAGCCTCCGTATGAAGACGCAGAAACGGGCGAAAAATTTTATCCGAATGTTATTGAGCCGACTTTTGGAGTGGACAGGTCGGTCTTAGCAGTCTTGTGCGATGCCTATACAGAAGAAAAAGACAGGGTTGTTTTGAAGCTAAAGCCAAGCTTGGCGCCATATAAAGTAGCCATATTTCCATTGTTAAAAAATAAACCGGAACTGGTGGCAAAAGCGAGAGAAGTTTATAATATGCTAAGAAAAGAATTTAATGTTGCTTTTGATGACAGGGGGAATATTGGAAAGCGATATTATTCCCAAGATGAAATTGGAACTCCATTTTGCTGCACAATAGATTTTGATACGCTTGAAAATGACACCGTAACATTGAGAGACCGCGATACAACAAAACAAGAAAGAATAAAAATTTTAGAAATATCAACATGTATAAAAAAACAACTTTAAAAAACGGCTTGAGGCTAATAACAGTTCCAATAGAAAGCGCCAATAGTGTTACTGTTTTGATTTTGGTGGGTACGGGATCAAAACATGAAACAAAAGATATAAATGGAATTTCCCATTTTTTAGAGCATATGTTTTTTAAAGGAACAGAAAAACGCCCCAATACTTTAAATATTGCCGAAACATTAGACAGAGTGGGCGGAGAATACAATGCTTTCACTTCAAAGGAAGTTACCGGATTTTGGGCAAAGGTGGATAAAAAACACGTTGATATTGCCTTGGACTGGATTTCTGATATGTTTTTGCATTCTAAGTTTGATGAAATTGAAATAAATAGAGAAAAAGGAGTAATAGTTGAAGAATTAAATATGTATTTAGATACTCCAACAGCATATATTGGAGAATTGTGGGAGGAATTGCTTTACGGAGATACTCCGGCGGGCTGGAGAATTTTGGGAACAAAAGAAAATATTTTAAATTTTGACAGAGAAAAAATTACAGATTATTACAAAAACCATTATTCGGTAGAGAATACAATAGTTTGCGTTTCAGGCGGCATAGACGGAAATATTGAATCAAAACTGGAAGAATATTTTAAAGATATTAAAAAGGGAAATGCTGAACCAAAATTAAAAATAAAAGAAGAACAAAAAGAGCCGGAAATTTTAATACGCAATAAAAAAACCGACCAAACGCATTTTTGCCTGGGAGTTAGAGCTTATAATTTATTTCATCCTGACAAATACGCCTTAACTTTGCTTAGTATAATTTTGGGAGGCAATATGAGCTCCAGATTATTTATTAAAGTTAGGGAAAGAAACGGACTGGCCTATCATATTCACACAGTTGCCGACGACGCAACTGATGCAGGATATCTGGTAACCCAAGGGGGAATTGACCATAAAAATTTAGAAAAGTGCGTTCAGTTGATTGTGGAGGAATACAAATCTTTCAAGGAAAATAAAATTGACGGCCAGGAATTACAAAAAGCAAAAGATTATTTAAAAGGAACTACGTCCCTTTCTTTGGATTCCTCCGATGCTCAAGCCTCTTTTTACACTGCCCAAGAATTACTGGAAGGAAAAATTATGACCCCGGAGGAAAAATTT
>MHPJ01000014.1 GCA_001822065.1 Candidatus Staskawiczbacteria bacterium RIFOXYB1_FULL_37_44
AACTTGCCAATCGAACAATCTTTTGATAATTTCAATTATTCACCTAACCCATTCCTAAATTTAGAGTGTTGCGCTTCGGGGTAAAATCTACCTATTTAAATTATCTTTAATTATAACACAAAACAAAAATCGCCCCAAAGGCGATTTTTAAAAGTGGGCGATCGACGGGATTTGCACCCGCGATGGCTCTTCCACAGAGAGCAGTGTTACTACTACACCACGACCGCCATAAGTCTTTTTTTTGTCTCCTTGTCATGATGGACTAAAAAATGACAATTCCAGCATAACCAAACAAGATTTTTTAACTTTATGTTTTTTCTGTTTCCATCTAAATGATGTGCTGCTAATACTCTTCTATCTTTAGTTTTGCATAATGTGCAAATTTCCTCTTTTTTACTTCTTTGTAAAATATCTCTGTAAATAGTATGACCATTCTTCCAGTTGGGATGATTTTTACCAATATAAACAAATTTATTTCTCCATAATGTTTGACAAGATTTATTACAGAAATATTTACCGCTTTTGGAATGTTTTAAAGCTTTTGGAGCTTTCCAAACTTGTTTTTTACAAATAAAACATTTTACAAATTTTCCCCTTAGCTGAGCTTTGTGCTGGCATTTTGCAGAACAATATTTACCCCAACCTTGTTTAAGCCAACTTGGCTTAGCATAAAATTCTTTTTTACAAATTTTACATTTAACTATTGGCATATGTTTATTTTAACATACGCCGATAGGGAAGGTCAACCCTCCATTCTGTGGATATCTAATATGTGCCCTCGGTTGGAATCGAACCAACATCTAAATCTTAGAAGGATTCTATTCTATCCATTGAACTACGAGGGCTCAATTAATTAATATGTTATCATAAAAATTTCCCTTTGACAATATAGGTTTTTTACATTAGAATAATATCATAGTTGCATCGGGGTGTTGTGTAACGGTAGCACGAATCGTTTGGGACGATTTAGTCAGAGTTCGAATCTCTGCACCCCGACATAGTTGCTCTTTTACATTGAACCCTTATTTGTTGTTTGATATACTATAATTGTAGGTACGCTATTAATAGTTAAAAAAAATGCTAAGCCTTAAAGAAAAAGCTATAAATTATAGAAGAAAAGGTTACTCTTACAATATGATTAGTCAAAAAATAGGAGTAAATAAAAGCACATTAAGTGATTGGCTTAACAAAATTCCCTATTCCCCTAACAAAGAAGTTATAAAGAGAATAGGCTTGGCAAAATTAAAATCTGCTTTATTCAAGCACAGCCAAAAAATAAGCGAGATCGAAGAAATGAAAAATTTAGCAAAAAAGGAATTGGGTAAAATTACTAAAAGAGATTTATGGATTTTAGGAATTGGTCTTTATTTAGGAGAAGGTAGCAAATCATATGAAATCCTTGGCTTTTCTAATTCTGACCCCGAAATAATAAAAATTGTTATATCGTGGTTTAAAAAAAATTGTCACTTAAAAAATAAACACTTTAATCCTTATATTCATGCCTATCCGGACAACGATATCACAAAAACCATGAATTATTGGTCTAAAATAACAGGCATTCCTAAAAAACAATTTGGAAAAACTTATATAGACAAAAGAACAGATAAGTTAGGAGCAAAAAGAAAAACCTTACCATATGGCACAATTGATTTACGTATTAGAAGCTGCGGAGAAAAAGAATTTGGCAAAAAATTACATAGACGGATTATGGGCTGGATAGAATCAGCCACAAATCAAATTAATGCGAGTATCGTATAACGGCAATACCAGACTTTTCCAAAGTCTTGCTAGGGGTTCGACTCCCCTTACTCGCTCCATCGCAAGTCATGTCAAACTTAGAAATAAAAAAAGAAATCAATTTAATAAAGGAAAGGAATGTAAGGGTTGAAACAGAAAAGGCGTGGGAGACGAGCAAATTTCGCATTGTCTCTATTGTAGTAATGACTTATATTATTACTGCGATTGTTTTTTATTTTATAGATGTAAGAAATTTTTTACTTAATGCCTTAATTCCGACTTTGGGTTTCTTTTTATCCACCCAATCTTTGCCTTTTATTAAAAAATGGTGGGTAAATAATTTGTATAAAAAAAGAACTCAGTGATTTCCATTTCACTGGGTTTTGTCTCTGCAGGTAGCCGTTCGGCTACTTTTTCTTTGCCCCGACAACGAAGGTGTAGATGATGAGGGCGATAATGATGATGTTTATCGCCCATTTGTCTGCTCCTTTACCAAAGGCATTTTCCAACACATCGCCGACTGGGTCAAAGTTGAAGACAAGGAGCAATGCGGCAATGATTAGGCAAGCCCACATCCACGCTTTTACCTTAAACGGCTCGTCATTCATCTCTGTTTTCCTGTGGTTGAAAGGACAATTTGGAACTAACTAATGTATACACTAAAACATTATTTTTGTAAAGACAAAGTTAGCAAAATAATTTGGTTTTTAATAACTATTTTGCTCGTTCGTCTTTTTTATGATAAGATTAAGATAAGATAATAATCTTATCTTTTTTATTATGGAAAAATTTAATAATTTATACACGTTTGTAGAATTTGCAAAAGGCAACAGAAAGTATCCGGAAAACACAGCAAACAATTTAAAGTCGGCTTTAAAAATTTTTGAAAAAATTTTAACAGATGACGAGCTGGAATCTGTGAGCTTGATTGAAAACAGAATAGACGAGATATTTTTAAATGTTGTAACTAATAATAAAAACAAAAGCATTGGATCTTTAAATACTTACAAAGCCAGAGTTTTAAAAGTTATAAATGACTACAAAAGATACGGCCAAAATCCAAGCAAAATTCAAGGCTGGGTGCCCCGCCTTCGCCAAGGCTCCGGCGGGCAAAGAAAGAATTCCACACCCCTGTTAAATAAAAAAGATAAGCAAGATAAAGACTTATCAGAGTTATCCAGCCCAACTCACAACCCTGTGAATAATGTGCATAAAATAGAACTTGCTTTAGATTCGCCTGACTCCATGGCCATACTCCAAATCCCAAAAAACATAACAGCTTCAGAAGCTGAAATTCTCAAATTAATAATTGATTCCCTTCTAAAAAAATAAAAAGAGCCCCTGTGAAATTATCACAAGGGCTTTTAATTTACATTTTTACACACCACCTACGGGCGTTTTGGAACATCTTCAGCCAAGGCGAAACCTTGATGATAGACCATTCCAAAGGCCAGTAGTGCCACTGCCAAGGAAGAAAAGCTCTTTCGGGATGAGGCATCATTGCAAGATGCCGTCCGTCGGGTGAACACAGAGCCGCGATTCCCGATACAGATCCGTTGGGATTTACCGGATATTTTTCGGTCGGCTCATTTTCCGAATCCACATAGATGAGCGGAGTGAGATTTTTTTCTCGCACCGCACGCAGTACCTCCGAATCGGGGAAATATAGCCGTCCTTCGCCATGAGCAACATGAACGCCAAACGTTGATCCTTCCATGCCTGCAAGTAAAACTGACGGGCTCGGTTGAATCTTTACTTGAATCCACCGTGACTCAAAGCGTTCGGAACGATTGCGAATGAACCGCGGTTGGATTGTTTCGTCCAATCCTTTCCACGGCACCCACCCGAGGAGAGCAAAAAGTTGGCACCCGTTGCAGACTCCCAAAGTGAATGTGTCTTCTCGGTCGTAAAACCGATCAAACATTCCCCGGAGCTTTGGGTTAAACCTAATTGTTCCGGCCCAACCTTTGGCGCTGTCAAAAACATCCATAAATGAAAACCCACCGGGAGCGACAAGACCTTGGAACTGCTCCAAAGTTATCCGCCCGGACAGAAGGTCGCTCATTGTGACATCCACCGGGTCAAGACCTGCGGTGTAGAACGCCGCCGCCATTTCCCGATCGCCATTGGTTCCTTCCTCGCGCACGACCGCAACCTTCGGACGAAAATCTCCGTCTTTCACGACTGTCGCGCTGGGCGTAAAGCCGAGATGATACACCGGCTTTTGCACAGTTTGATAAGTCGCGAACTCTTCATCAGCAACTCCGTTTTTTGTCTGGAGTTTTTCTAACTGATGACTGGTGGCTTCCCAACACATACGAAGAACAGTAAGTGGAACTCCAAACACGGCCGGAATCCATTCCGCGGTCGTTTTTCCGATCATTATGCACGGAGAAGCTCCTTCTTTCTCCAGAACCCGATTGATCAGATTTTCATCCTTGGAATCATACTCAATGACTAATCCGAGTTCTTCGGAAAACAACTGGGCGAGACTGAAATCGCGTATAGTATCCAGTCCGCAGTTACCGCCAAAGCACATTTCAATCACGGTTGTTGCGAGACCGCCGTCGCTTCTGTCATGAAGCGAGAGTATCACACCGCAATCGTGAAGGATTTGTATTGCTTTCCATGTTGACTTGAGCAAATCGGGATCGCAGTCCGGAGTTTCATCTCCAATCTGATTGAGAGCCTGAAGAAGAGCCGAACCGCCAAGGCGATTCTTCCCCAAACCAAGATCAATCAAACCAAGATAACTTTCTCCCGGAGCCTTAATGTCTGGCGTCAGCACTTTGGTAATGTCGGGCATCGAGGCATAGCCAAGAATAACCAACTCACCAGGCGCCTTCACCAGTTCTCCGTCAACCGTCGCCGCCATCGAGAGACTGTCTTTTCCTCCGTCGGGAGCGATTCCCAACGCAATCATGGCATCCCTCATAGCAACAGCAGCGTCGTACATTAGAGCTCCTTCACCAGGCATTTTTGCCGGCCACATCCAATTAGCACGGCAACGAACTTTAGACAAGTCGATCCCGCCAGCCGACATCAAGTTGGTGAGCATTTCACCCACCGCCATTCTGGCGCCGGCTTTCGGATCAATCAACATCTTCAAGGGCTGTTCACCAAGAGCCGAAGCCACTCCGGTCAAACCGAAATAACTGTCGGCTCCGACAGCGATATTCGCAATCGGCACTTGGCTTGCTCCGCAACATTGCTGTTGTGCAATCAAACCGCCGACACTTCTGTCCACCTTGCGAACCAAAAATCCTTTGGAGCCTACCGATAGTTGCTGAAAAGTAATCTCGATTGCCTTTTTGACAGTGAGATCGCTCGGCAACTCCGGCGGAGTGAAACTCCTCGGGAGATGGTCAGACTTGAAAGTCTTCTGCGGAAGTTTTCCTAAAATATCCGCCAAGTTAAGATGAACAGGCGTCGTGTTGTTTACCGAGTCAATCACAGTGACGTAACCGTCACCAGTAATTTCTCCCAGCATTTCGCAATTCACCCGTTCCCTTGCACAAATGCTCTGGAATAGTTCCGCTTTGTCCGGCCTTTTTAGCAAGCCGTAACGTTCCTGATATTCAGCGCTCCAAATGGAAGGCACAGACATCGTTTTGTCCCCAAGAAAAATTTTGCGAATGTCCACCTTTCCGCCAACGGTTTCCATGAGCTCGGTGAGCACGTTGCTCGGCCCGCCCGCGCCTTGATCGTGAATGCTTTCAATGGGATTTTCATCTCCCATCTCAACGCATGCGCGAATGACGCGAACGGCCTTATTGCCCATTTCACCGTTGCCGCGCTGAACTGACTTTTGAGCAAGTTCTCTTTCTTGCTCAAAACTTTTTTCTTGCTCGCAATTTATCAAAACTACACTTGATTGGGCTCCGCCTCCTTCGCCTATGGCATAACCGGGGCCACCTTCCGCCATAATTTCCATACCCTTTTCGGGAGTATGTTTTTTTGTGTGGTTGCCGTCAATGTGGCCGACACCGCCTCCGTAGAAAATTGGCTTGCGGTATCCGCGTTTTTCGCCAGAAACTACCTGTTCAAACGTTCTGCAAAATCCTCCAATTGTCGGCTCGCCGAATTGATTTCCGTAATCGAAGTCGCCATTACTGCCTTCGATAAGAATTCGGAGGGCGCTTGCGTAGGGAGTTGATTCTCCACCGACAACTTCGCCTGCGATTTTATAATTTGGAATAAACAGGTTGCCAACGCAGTATCCTGCTGTTCCAAATCCAATCAGTGAGCCTTGCCCGCCAGCGCAGGTGTCGCGGATGCGTCCACCAATTTTTGTGGCAGCTCCAGGATATGGAGCCCACATTGTCGGATGGTTGTGCGTTTCGGCAGTTGCTGTTGGATGGAGAGTTCTCCAAACGATTCTAAACGCCGAGGGACTACTTGGTTTTTCAGGCACAAAAACCGGAACACTAAAACCGTGAAGAGCGCCGACGTTATCATTGAAAGCCAAAACGCTGACGTTCTGGCCGGAAATCGCCCGAAGCGGAGCCCGAACAATGTCAAGCAGACACTCCGGCATCTCCTTTCCGTCGATCACTTGCTTTCCCTTGAAGTACCAGTGCCGCGAGTGCTCGCTGTTGGCGTTGCCAATTTGGAACAATTCCACGTCAGTGGGATTTCTCCCGTAACGACGGAAAAGTTCCGTGTAGTAACAAACGTCCCATTCATCCATGCCAAGTCCGAGCTGTTTGTTGGCACGGCGGATTGCGTCTTCGCCACGTTCAAGAACAGGAATAAGTTGCACTTCCGCCGGCTTTACATCAAGATCAAAACTCGTAAGCCCGCCAGCAGGGTAGACACATTGCGTCATACAATCCATGTATCGCGACAAAACTTTTTCACGCGTCATTGTGCTTGTGCAATACATGCGCGATTGCTCAATTCGGGTTACTTTGTCCAAACCCATCGCGTGGCAAATTGCCACGGCGTTGGTGGAAAATGGAGTTTCCACATTAATCCGAGGACCTATTTCAACAAAATAATCTTTGACAAAAGGATAGCCGTAAGTCAAAAACGGCTCAAAAGTTTCAGTGATAACCCAGCGGAGCTTTTTGAGATCCTCCGCAGTTAATTCCGAAACCGTTTCAACATAAAAGCAAGCCTCAAACAAGCCGAAATTTCTAACGATTTTCGTAAGCATCTTAAGCCTCGCTTTCGATAAAATTTAGTTGTCAAGGAACGCAGTTAATATTTAACATTATGTTAACCATTTATTTTTGTCAATCAATTATCTTGCGTATTCAATCACTCGATTCTCGCGAATAACCACAACTTTAATTTCACCGGGATATTTTAGTTCTTCTTCAATTTCAGCTGCAATAGCTTTTGCCATTTTGGCTGCCTGCAAATCGTCCACTCGATCTGATTTTACAAACACCCTTATTTCCCTGCCTGCCTGAATGGCATAAGTTTTTTCAACGCCTTCAAATTTATTGGCAATGTCTTCCAAATCTTTCAATCTTTGCAGATAATTCTCCAAAGTATCTTTCCTGGCTCCAGGCCTTGAGCTTGAAATTGCGTCGGCCACAGTAATAATTGAAGCCTCCAAAGATTCTGCCGGATAGTCGCCATGGTGAGCCCTCATTGCTTTTATAATGGCTTCAGACTCTCCAAATTTTTCCAATATTTTAATTCCAATTTCAATGTGTGACCCCTGAATTTGCTGGTCAATCGCTTTTCCAATGTCGTGCAAAAGCCCGCCTCTTTTTGCCACCTGGCTGTTGGCGCCAATTTCTTCTGCAATTGTTTCGG
The DNA here is from genome assembly GCA_001822065.1 of Candidatus Staskawiczbacteria bacterium RIFOXYB1_FULL_37_44. GTDB lineage: Bacteria > Patescibacteriota > Minisyncoccia > Minisyncoccales > Staskawiczbacteraceae > XYD1-FULL-39-28. The sequence goes on from MHPJ01000014.1 coordinate 7,507, forward strand.
CAATTAAGGCAACTTCCATTGAGTGCAACAAAACATTCTGGCCATAACTTGTCCTGTAAAATAATCTGCCCAAAATTTGCACAAGCTTGTCGCTCAAACCGATCACGCCCACATCGTAAGCGGCTTTATCTCCGGCTTCCTTAATTTTTTGGGCAATTTCTTGTTTGGCTTCTTCAACTTTTTCCTCAATTTTTGCCGGCTGGATTCTGCCGTCTGCAATAAGCTTGTCCAAAGCCACCTTGGCAATTTGCCTGCGGATTGGATTAAAACCGGAAATAACAACAGACTCGGGCGTTTCATCAACAATCAACTCAACGCCGGTAAGTTTCTCAAATGCTCTTATGTTTCTGCCTTCTTTTCCAATAATTCTGCCCTTTAAGTCTTCATTTGCCAGCAAAACCGTTGTTGTGGTCAGTTCTTGAGTTTGGGGAACTGCGCATTTTTGAATTGCCAAAGAAACAATTTCCCTTGCCCTTGCCTGCAATTTTTCCTGGGATCTTTCTTCTAATTTTTTCATTCTGTCTAAAATTTCCTTTTCATTTTCAATTTCAACAAGCTCCAACAGCTCTTTTTTGGCGTCTTCACGCGAAAGATCGGCAACTTTTTCCAATTTTGCTTCGGCCTCCTTTCTTAATCCATCTAGGCTTTCTTTTACGCTTTTTAATTTTTCGCCCTTTTCTTGAAGCTCCTTTTCTTTTTCTTCAAAAGAAGCAATTTTTGTGGTCAGCAAAGTTTCCCTGTTTAGCAAAAGCTGCTGGGCTTTTAAAAATTCCTTTCTTCTTTCATCGACTTCTTTTTGGGTTTTTTCAATAATGTCCGCAGATTTTTTTTCTGCGTTTTTCACCATTTCTGTTGTTTCCTGCTTTACGTCAATTACCCTTTTTTGTAATCTTGCTTCAAGGGAGCCTGCCCGTTTTTTGGCTAAATTTTGGCGGACATAATACCCAATAACACCGCCTAAAACAAGGAAAATTGCGCCGATTATAATTTCTAAATAAATTAAATCCATATGTTTCGTCTTGTCATTGCGAGGAACGAAGTGACGAAGCAATCTAGAGTATGTGCATAAAACTCTGGATTGCCACGTCGCCTGCTGGCTCCTCGCAATGACAACAAATAATTTTAAATAAAATAAACTCACCTAACCCGGTGAGCGCGCATACGATATATTTTTTAAGCTTCTAAAATTTATTTGCCTCCGATGACTTCATCAATTAGCCCGTATTTTTTGGCTTCTTCAGCGGTCAAATAAAAATCCCTGTCAGTGTCTTTTTCCACTTTAGTTAAGGGCTGTCCGGTATGAGAGGAGATAATTTTGTTCAGTTTTTCTTTCATGTGCACAATTTGCTTTGCGGTAATTTCAATGTCTGTCGCCTGGCCTTGCATGCCTCCGGCAACTTGGTGCAAAAGTATTTCAGCATTGGGCAAGGAAAACCTTTTCCCTTTTGTGCCTGCCGCCAAAATAACCGCGGCCATTGAAGCCGTAAGGCCTATGCAAATGGTGGAAATCGGGCATTTTAGAAACTGCATTGTGTCGTAAATTGCCAAGCCCGCCGTAACCGAACCTCCCGGGCTGTTTATGTAAAGCTTAATATCTCTTTTTGGATCTTTGGATGCTAAATAAAGCATCTGGGCAATTACCACATTTGCGTTCATATCTGTAACAGGACCCGCAAGAAAAATTATGCGCTCTTCTAAAAGCCTTGAAAATATATCGTATGCGCGCTCGCCGCGCTGGGACCGTTCTACAATAGTTGGTACTATTGGCATTCTAATATTTTACTTAATTCCGCAGAATTACAGCGAATGTAATGAGCGGTTATTAATATTTTTAAGAATATTTTTCAAGAATTTGAAAAATTTTCTCATTTTGTATTACACCTTTAGTATACTCTTTTAATTGTTCTCTGTCAATTTCTCCATGGTTATGGCCTGCGTGTTCCAAATTATAATTTTTTATATATTTTTCCACTTCTTCTGCAATTTCTTTTTCTGAAGTTTCAACATTTTCTTTTTTTCCAAGCTCTCTTAAAACTAAAAATCCTCGCAGCCTTTTTTCGGCTTCTTTTTTATATGTTTCTTTTATTTCCGCTTCTGTCTTTTTTATTGAAGCCAAATATTCCTCAAAACTTATTTTTATATTTTGCGTAATTTTATTCTTCAAGTCTTCCAGCAATCTTTCCTGTTCATACTCAACCATTGCAACAGGCATCTCAAATTTGGCTTTTTCAGCAATTTTTTCTAAAATTTCTCCGCGCCTTCTTTGCTTTTCCGCCTCTGTTTTTTCTGCCAAAATTCCCTCTTTCATATTGGTTTTTAAAGCAACAAGCGTATCCCAGCCCGAGGCTGGTCCGCCTTGGGCGGAAAAAGTGCCAAGCTGTTTTGCAAACTCGTCATTAATTTCCGGCAGTTCCATTTTTTGCAAGGATACAATTTTTACTTTTAAAATTGTGTCTTTGCCATTGAGTTTTACGCTAATCTCTTTTTCTTCTCCTGTTTTCATACTGACAATTCCATCTTCAAAACCTGCCATAAATCCGCCTTCCCCCAAAATAAACTTGTCGTTAATTTCTTTTCCACCATTTATTTCTTTAGCGCTATATTTTATTTCAACAAAATCCCCTCGCCCCGCGGAGCCGTCAGGCGAAGTGGGGTTTTTTTCCGTAAATTTTGCCCTGGTTTTTTGCAAATAGTTTATAGAATCCAAAACTTCTTCTTCTGTAACCGAAATTTCTTTACCTTTACTGTCCGCCAGCTGGCGAATGGCAATTTCTTTGTAATCGGGCAGTTCAACATTTGGCAAAACCGTAATTATTGCCTTAAAAACAAACGGGCTCCCTTGGGCAATTTTAATTATAGAAACTTCCGGCTGGCCAACCGGCTCCAATTTGCTTTCTTTAATATAATTTAAATAAGTTTCTCGCACCGCAATGTCTCCTGCCTCCATTAAAAGGCTTTCGGGCTTTATTTTATCCTCAATTAATTTATTCGGAGCTTGCCCGGGCCTGAATCCGTCAACTTTTACATGCTTTTTCAAATGTTCTAAAGCATGATCAATAAAATGCTTAAATTCTTCCGCGCTCAATTCAAACCCTAATTCTAACTGCGATTTTTCTATTTTTTTTTGTTTTACTTCCATAACTTTTTTTGTTTTCCCATGCCGTAGCTTTATGCGAAGGCTGGCTCTGCTTTCATATAATTATTTACTAAAATTTTTAGTTACAGGAATTTCGTTTATTCGGTGGATAATATGTCTTTTTTGCTCATCGTTTAATTCTTTATCCAATTGCGGGTACAATTCTTTTTCTTCCATTTCGCGATGGTGCATAAGCAATTTATAAAAATTTTCAATGTCTTCACTTTTTATTTCTGAAAAATTTTCTGAAAACCTTTTTAAATCAATAAGCATCATTAAATGCTCGTCTCTTAAATGGTTCATTGTTTCAAAAATTTTCATTGTTTTTAAAGGTATAAAGTCAAATATCGCGCTTTCTTCAATAAAGAAATGCTTCCTAATTTCCCAGACAAGTTCGGAAAGCGAAGCCTCTGCTCTTTTAGAGTTGTCTCTTGCTTCGTCGCGGAATGAAAAAAACAAAGCCTCAAGCAAAGCGTGATGGCTTACCATCAAAGTTAGAATACTGTTTTCTTCTGCCATAATTATTTTAAATTTTTAATTTTATTAATTGGATTCATTAAGATCTTTTACCAATTTTTCAGCAATTGCTTTTCTTTCAGGACTGAATAAAGCAATAACTTCGCATGCTTTTGACAAAGCAACATTAAAATCAATTTTCAAAACCAAACATTTGTCATCAATATCTATTATGCGATAATTAAGCTTATTTTTAAGCGTAACGATATTTTTATTTGCTTTTTCCATAAATTTATTTTACTAATATGACTTTATTTATACTCTTTGCCTGCCTTAACGTCAAGAGCCACGAGATAGGCTGTCATAGCCAGCTGAATTGTTGGAGTAAGCCCTGTTTTAATAATTGGAATAATGGGCATTAGCGAATTATATTCCCATCTGCCTGTTCTTAATGCCAAAATTTCAATAATTACGGCAACAATAAAGCCTGCTGATAAAATAAACAATGTTTTATACTTTCCAAATTTTCGGCCGATAAATATTAAAATTGAAATTATAGCTGCGTCCACAAGCGCGGCGCGAAATAATATAAAACCGCTTATCGGCAAACCCATATAATTTGAATATAGCATGCTGTGCAGGGATTCCCAAAGCCAGCTCACGACAAATCCCAGCGCAAACACCCGAAACAATTTTCTCATAAATTTATTTGACAGGACAGCCACCTGCTTTTATATTTCCCAAACTATCCCAGCTGCCTCCATTATACACTTTTTCAAATCCATTGGCTTTTAAAATTCGTACTGCTTCCTCGCTTCTGCTCCCCGAAGCGCAAACAACAACTGCAGGCACATCTTTTATTAGCCAGCTCATCGCCTTGCCAATTTCATCTAACGGAACATTCAGCGAACCTTTAATATGCCCCTTTAATGTAAGCTCAACATCTATAACCATATTTTACCACAACTAATTCTTATTCTTTAGGTTATCACGTAATAACCTGGTCATATCTCTGATTTTTGTTATTATTTAATCTCAATAATTAGCGGTTTTTTGGCTCGAGCCAAAAAACCGCATCCCGACGGCAATTCCCGTTAATTTAATCTTTCATCTCTTGGCAAATCAAAATTTGTTTTATATCCCAGAAGTGAATTTTGCGATGCAAAAATTTCAATAGATATTGGCTCTATGTGAACAACCATAGTACCTGCTGTATCAGAAACCATCACAGCGGGAACAATAAAGGTTTCATTTTTTCTTTCCGGTAAAGTGCTCGCCTTTTCAAACCTATACGATCCCTGCCATTTTTCGAAAACAAAATCTGGCTCTATTTGTTTATAAAAATAATTATGTAAATTATCTATTTTATCATTATGTTTTTTAGGAATATCAACATAATAATTGGATAATAAAATAATTATCCCCGTTGCCGCCGCTGATTTTGATAATATTTTTAATGTTTTATCATCCATAAATTTATTTTTGATATCTTTTACTATTCACAGGTTACGGTTACGTGTCAAATCATTTAACTATCTGACCGAAACGGGTATTTCTCTGACTCCGGAAAATCTCGGCGAAATTTGTTTTTTCTTTGTCCCGCCGAAGCTTTTAGCGAAGGCGGATGTGTCGACCTTTTGTGAATTGTTTTTTCTCTGATAAAACTTGTAGAGCATATCTAATTTTTTATCAATCTGGCGCTTTAACTCAGCCGGATTCAGCGATTGGTAAATACTTTTTAATTCTTGTTTCTGGGTTTCTGAAATCTCCGGAGACTCCATCAATCTTTGAAATGGCGTTTTGGCTTTGTCATAAACCCTGTGTATTTTGCCGCCAACCCTTTCTTTTAAAATCAGCTTGTTCTGTGGTTGAAAAAAGTTCTTGTAAAAATGCATCTCATTTTGATACAAATCATTAAGCAAATTCATTTCAGTTTCCGTGTCATATCTCAAATATCCCACCAACCTGCGAACGTGCGTGTTATTCTTTTGTTCAACCAAACAATTATCGTTTTTCTTGTATGGTCTTGAGCGTGAAAAACCAAGTTCGGTTCCAACAGAATATTTATACA
>MHPJ01000015.1 GCA_001822065.1 Candidatus Staskawiczbacteria bacterium RIFOXYB1_FULL_37_44
AATACAGAATACTCTGTTTTTTGCCAAAATTCTTCAAATCTTTTTGGATGCGTCGGGTTAAATAAAAAAGAATATTGCATTTTAAATAAACAGTACAGTAAAAAAGAGTACGAAAATCTTGTTGAAAAAATTAAGAAGCATATGGATGAAATGCCTTACACAGACAAAGCAGGCCGAAGGTATAAATACGGTGAATTCTTTCCTATAGAATTTTCACCTTTTGCTTATAATCAAACACTTGCGTATGACCATTTTAAACTTTCAAAAGAAGAAGCGTTAAAGGCGGGTTATTTGTGGAAAGACCCAGCGCCCCAGGAATACCAAATTACAATGAAGGGTGAAGATTTACCGGAAACCATTGAGGAAGTAAATGATGATATTTTAGATGCAATTATAAGTTGCACAAAATGTAAAAAAGCATTTCGCGTTATTAAGCAAGAGCTGGAATTTCTGCGACACGAGAAAATTCCGTTGCCGCGTTACTGTGTGGATTGCCGGCATTCTCTTCGAATTTCACAGCGCCTGCCAAGCAAACTTCATTATCGCCAGTGTATGTGTGATAAGCCAGATCACGGCCACGAAGGAAAATGCACAAATGAATTTGAGACTTCTTATGCTCCAGACCGGCCGGAGATAGTTTATTGCGAAAGTTGCTACAACAGCGAAGTTGCGTAGATATAACACTAATCTACGGATTCTATCCTAATCTACCAAAATCCGAATTGTGAATTAGTAGATTAGAGTTTTTGTAGATTAGTTGTAAAATTAGCATATTAGTATTATATTTTAAATTATGATCTTTATTTATGTGCCGTGTCAGAATTTGGATACGGCTAAAACAATCGCAAAAATTTTGGTGGAAAAAAGAATGGCGGGCAAAGTGGACATTATGCCCACCAATTCCTTTACCCGGGAAAACGGCGGAGTTGCTGAGGCGGCGGGGGCAACCATGATTATTATGACCATAGATAAACATGTTCAAGACATAGAGGATGTTGTTAGAGAATATTACCAAGATGGCGTTTCCTGCATGGCAACAATTTCACTTTACCGCCTGAATCGTGACTTCAAAGACTGGCTTATTGCTTCCACCAGCTGACCCGGCAAATTTTGTTCAGTACAACGACTAATAGTCGTCGAGTTTTGATTATTGGAGTTTTGTAAGTTTTTATGCTATAATAAAGACGAAATAGATAATTATGAATATAGAAGTTATTAGAATAAAATCTGCTCCTATTTTGAAAAAATATGGTATTAAATCTGCCGCGATTTTCGGTAGTGTTGCAAGAGGGGAAGATGGACCGAATAGCGATATTGATATTTTAGTTCGTTTGGGAGAAAGAATGGGAATTTACAAATTTATTGGTCTTCAGTTTGAATTAGAAAATACTCTAGGAAAAAAAGTTGACTTAGTTTCAGACAGAGCAATGAATAAATATGTTAAGCCATACATGGAAAAAGACTTAACTTTAATTTATGAAAGATAACAACATATATTTAAAAAACATTATTGATAAGGCGAGAGAAGCGTCAGAATTTTGCGATGAAATGTCGGAGAAAGATTTTTTAAATGACGCTAAAACCCAAAGTGCAGTTATTATGAAATTAATTGTTATTGGCGAAGAGTCAAAAAAAACTTCCTGAGGAAATTACTTCAAAGATTGATCTGCCGTGGAAAACGATCGTAGGCTTTCGCAACATGGCGGTTCACGAATATTTTGATATTGATTTATCACAAGTTTGGGACACAATCCAAATGGATATTCCAGATTTGATTAACAAAATTGAGGATTATTTAAAATAAGAAAACATTAGCCGTCCTATCGGGCGGCTTTTTTGATTGTTTATCGTCGCCTTGAAGAAAACGCATAAAAAAGTTATTATGAAGTAATTAAAAATTCAGGCGAAACATGAAAGAATCTGAAAAAAGAATATGTCAGAACTGTCATAATGAGTTCACTATTGAGCCCGACGATTTTGTGTTTTACGAGAAAATGAAAGTGTCTACGCCCACATTTTGCCCTGACTGTCGATTTCAAAGAAGACTGTCATTTCGGAACAACAGGGTTTTTTACAAACGCGAGTGCGCGTTATGCGGGGAAAAGTTACTCACGATTTATAATCCCGACCGTCCGTACACTATTTATTGTCGTGATTGCTGGCTTTCAGACAAATGGAACCCAACGGATTATGGGCGCGAGTATGATTTTTCTATTCCGTTTTTTAGCCAATTTAGATCTCTGCAAACGAAAGTTCCCAGAATTAATCTCTACCGCTACAATTTTATAGAAAGCGAATACTGCAACTATGGGCTTGATTTTAAAGAGTGTTATTTGATGTTTGGCGGGCACAGCAACGAGCGAGTATATTTTGGCAATCAGGTGTTTGATTCCCGCGATACATTAGATGTCGCATTTTCAGAAAAAATTGAATTAGGTTATGAAAATTTTGAATGCGCCCGGACAAATAAACTGTTATTTGGCAGTTTTTGCATGGACTGCATGGACAGCCGCTATCTTGTTGAGTGCCGAAACTGCATGAGCTGTTTTGGGTGTGTGGGGCTTACTAACAAACAATATTATATTTATAACCAGCCGCGCACAAAAGAAGAGTATGAAAAATTTATACTTTCCTCAAACTTCGCCAGTTATAAAGCGCATACGGAATTTCTCAAAAAAGTTGAAGAACTGCGGATGGCTGTGCCGCATCGCTATGCGCGCATATACAAGTCAATCAATTCGGATGGGGACGATCTCTACGAGGTAAAAAATGTCCACAATTCATTCAGCTCGCGCCAGTCAGAAAATTCAAAGTATTTATTTTTTATAAGAAATAACGCCAAAGAATGCTACGACAATTCATTTCAAGGTTTTAACAGTGAGTTGCTTTATGAAATTGCACATGGATTTAGCGGATCCAATACGGCATTTGGAATTCGCAACCTTTATAACCAAGACAGCCGATACAATGAAGAATGCCAGAATTGCCAATCGATCTTCGGTTGTGAAGGTTTACGAAAGAAAAATTACTGCATTTTGAATAAACAATACAGCAAAGAAGAATACGAAACTTTGATTCTAAAAATTATCAAGCACATGGAAGAAATGCCATATATTGATAAAAACGGCAGAGTATATAAATATGGCGATTTTTTCCCGAGCGATTTGGCGCCCTTTGCCTACAACGAATCCATTGCTCAAGAGTATTATCCTCTTTCAAAAGAACAGGCGTTGGAACACGGGTATTTATGGAAGGAAATTGAAGAAAGAAATTATAATATAACTATGCGGAATGAAAATATCCCAGACGATATTAAAACAGTTGGCGATGACTTTGTAAATCAGATGATTGAGTGCGGCCATCAAGGAAAGTGTTTAGAGCAATGTACTGAGGCATTCCGCGTAACGTCTCATGAGCTTGAATTTTATCGACGAATGTCGCTACCCTTGCCACGCTTTTGTCCAAACTGCCGTCATTACCAACGCATTAATCTTCGGAATCCATTAAAGCTTTGGCACAGGAAATGTATGCGTGAGGGTTGTCAAAATGAATTTGAAACATCATATGCTCCAGAGCGTCCAGAAATAATTTATTGTGAAAGTTGCTACCAACAAGAAGTAGTATAATTAAACTATAAAACTTATGGCAGAGCAAAAACAAAATAGAATTCGCAGATTTAAATTGGCGCCTCCGCCACCGGAGTTGCCTATTTATGGCACGGTAGAACCCGAAGAATGTTCTTTTATTGGCAAAACCAACTACGAGGCGGCTTTACAAGAACAAAAGTTTATTTTTGGAATTAAGAGAGTAGACAGGCGCAGGCACGTGTATGTTGTTGGAAAAAGCGGGGTGGGAAAATCAAAACTTTTAGAGCTTTTTGTGCGCCAAGATATTGGATACCGCCACGGCATTTGTTTTATTGACCCTCACGGAGATGTTATTGAAGAAATTTTGCATTTTATTCCAGAAAACCGAATAAATGACGTGGTGCTTATTGATCCTTCTGATTCCAAATTTCCAATTTCTTTTAATCCTTTGGCCAATATTGATCCGGGTTTTAAGCATCAGTTAACGCAAGGTTTAATAGAAGTTTTGGAAAGGCAATTTGGCGCCAACTGGACGCCCAGGCTTGAGCACGTTTTTCGTTTTACTTGTTTGGCTCTTTTAGATTATCCGCACGGAACTATGCGAGGCATGATTTCTATGCTCACCGACAGAAATTATCGCCAGCTGGTGGTTGAATATATTCAAGACGATATGGTGAAACGCTTCTGGGCCATTGAATTTGCCGACTGGTCCGAAAAATATGACACAGAAGCCATTATTCCGCTGGTAAATAAACTGGCGCAATTTTTGAGCGATCCGGCTTTGCGGGGAATTTTTGGACAGGAAGAAAATAAAGTTGATTTGGAAAAACTAATGAATGAAGGAAAAATTATTTTAATTAATTTATCCAAAGGAAAACTGGGAGAAGAAAATGCCAGCTTTTTTGGCTCAATGTTTATTACAAAAATAAAACAGGCAGGCATGGCGCGAGCATCTTTGCCCGAAGACGAAAGAAAAGATTTTTATTTGTATGTTGACGAGTTTCATAATTTAATGACTGAAACTTTTGAAAACATATTGTCGGAAGCCCGAAAATACGGCATTTGTTTGACAGTTGCTCACCAATATATGGGCCAGCTTATTCCTAAGGTTCAGCAGGCGGTTTTGGGAAATACGGGAACCATTATTGTGTTCCGCGTGGGTGGTGAAGACGCTGTAAAGTTGGAGCCGGAAATGGCGCCAATATTTGGAGTCAAAGATATGGTAAACTTGGGTGTTCAAAATTTTTATATTAAAGAAACAATTGACGGAGAAGCCTATGATCCTTTTTCTGCAGAAACTTTAAAAGTTATGCCCCCAACCCACAAGTCTTTTAAAAAAGAAATTATTGAGCAGTCGCGCGCGAAATATACTATTTCAGCAGAAGCCGCAAAAGAACTTATGCAAAAAGAAGAGTCAAAAATTATGAGAAGCTCCCACGAAAAATCCATAATTGAGGGTAAGGGCAAAGGCCCCGCCTCCGCCCCGCAGGGCGGGGCTTCGGCGGGCGATGCCGGCGAGGCAAAGGATTCTGAGCGGGAAGAACCGCTAATCTAACGTAGTAGTGTCATTGCGAGCCCCGTCGTAGCGGGGCGTGGCAATCCAGAGTATGACCAAAAAATAATCAGGTTAACACATGTTAACCTGACAGTAGACGTGACAGTACAAATAACAGTGGAAATAAAATGAGAAAGCTAAGTGAAAAAAATATTAGGAAAATAACAAAAATGGGCAAAGGCCAAACCATGGGAGTTACTTTGCCAATCGAGATTATGGAAAAGCTGGGCTGGAAAGAGCACCAGAAAGTGGTCGTAAGTTTGAAAGGAAAAACAATTAACATTAAAGACTGGGAAAAATAAAAATATGAACATCGAAGCGCGCCAATGCGAAAAGTGCCATAAAGATTTTACCATGCAGGCAGATGATATTCCGTTTTATGAAAAAATGGATTTGCCTTTGCCAACAATGTGCCCTTTTTGCCGGTTCAAATATCTTTTGGCTTTTTGGGTAAACGGAAGGTTCAGGATAACAAAGTCTGCGCTAAGTGGAAAAACAATCATAACTGTTATTCCGGAATCTGTACCCTTTCCCATTTACGAGCGCAACGAATTTGTGTCAGACGAGTGTGACCCCCTTACATGCGGAAAAGAATATGATTCTTCAAAGCCTTTTATTGAACAGATTACAGAACTGCAATCAAAAGTTCCGCACCCTCATAATGTGGGAGCAAAAAATATTAATTGTGATTGGGCAGATGATGTTTGGGAATCGAAAGATGCTTATCTTACGCGTTCGTGTTTAAAAGTTGATACTGTTAATTATGGATATCGCATCATGAATTGTAAAAATTGTGTTGATGTGACTTTTTCTTTTGATTTGGAACGCTGTTATGATTGTTTAAATTGCTTTAAAAGTTATAACTTAAATTATTCTTTTAATTCCCGCGATTGCATGGACAGTTTCTTTTTGTACGACTGCAGAAATTGCCAGAATTGTTTTATGTCCTGGAATTTACGCAATAAAAAATACCACATTTTAAATCAGCCATATTCAAAAGAAGATTACGAAAAAAAGCTTGAGGAATACAACTTAAAATCGCGCGCAACTGCTGAAAAATTGAAAAAAGAATTTTGGCAGCATATCGGAAATGATGCAATACACCGCCAAAATTATAATATTCAGGCAGTAAATTCTACGGGAAATTTTCTTGAAAATGATAAAAATTGCCAAGAATGTTATTTTATTCAAGAATCAGAAAACTGCAGATATATTTTTAGAGGATACAAAAATAAAGAAACTATTGATAGTGTTGGTGGCTTGGACACTGAGAAAGTTACGTTGGGATCGATTGACCAAATCGCCTACAATAATTTGTGCTGCCTTTACACAACAAATTGTCGTTATAGTTACTATTTAGACAGTTGCGAGGAAACAGAATATTGTTTTGGTTGCGTGGGGTTACGCAAAAAGAAATATTGCATTTTAAATAAGCAATATACAAAAGAAGAGTATGAAAATTTGGTTGAAAAAATTAAGAGTGATATGAAAAACAGGGGAGAGTGGGGAAAATTTTGGCCGCTTTCATCGGCATACTGCGGATACAACCTTTCTTTGGCTCATATGCAGTTTCCAATGACAAAAGAAGAAGCTCTTAATTTTGGCGCCAAATGGGAAGAATCTGCCGAGCCTCATTACGACAGCATAATAAACGCAGATACTTTGCCAGATAATATTGATGAAGTTAAAGATGATATTATAAAACAGAGAATTTTGTGCCCCGAAACAAAATTGAGTTATAATATTACCAAAGAAGAATTGCAATTTTACCGCGAGCGCGGCATTCCGCTTCCGCAAAGGCATTTTGATTGGCGAACTTTAGACAGATACAAGCCATTTAGTTTGATGACAGCTTTGCAAAGAGGAAGCTGTGTTTATTGCAACAAAGAAATAGAGCATTATTATGATCTTGAACTTGAATTTCAAAAAATAGCTTGCCTTGAATGTTACCAACGAGAAGTAGCGTAAAATACAGTTTAGGAGACAGCTATAAAATTACGGTTTTTTGCCGAACGGCAAAAAACCGTAATTCTGAAAAATAATAAAATATGGAAAGCCAAATTAAAATTTGCCAAAATTGCAAAAAGGACTTTGTAATCGAGCCCGATGATTTTGCATTTTATGAAAAAATGAAAGTGCCCCCGCCAACCTGGTGCCCGGAGTGCAGAATGCAAAGAAGATTTACTTGGCGAAACGAATGGAAGTTGTTTAGAAAAAAAGATGTTCATGGTAAAGAAATTTTTTCTAATTTTCATGAAGATTCTGCGGTTAAAATAATGGAAGTGGCAGAATGGTATTCTGATTCTTGGAATCCAATGCAATATGGCCGCGAGTATGATTTTTCAAAACCATTTTTTGAACAGTTTAAAGAAATAATGTGCCAAGTTCCCATTATGTCTAGATCGGTCTCTAGGCCGGTAAATAGTGATTACTGTTCTAATGCTTCACAGCCCAAAGACTGTTATCTTACATTTGGTTTATCGTATGTAGAAAATTCTGCATATTCTATTTGGGGTGCCAATTCCAAAGACATTTTTGATTGCCATATTTATAGCGAATCAGAGCTTTGTTATGATTGCGTTAATATTACAAAGTGCTATAAAACTTTATATTCTATAGACTGCGAAGGATGCAATGATGTGATGTTTTGCAAAAATTGCGTTGGATGCAATAATTGTTTTGGATGTATAAATTTAAAAAATAAATCTTATTATATTTTTAATGAAGCATATTCTAAAGAAGATTATATAAAAAAATTAAAAGAGTTTGGCATAACTTCAAGAATTAATATTGAAGCTCTGCGAGAAAAAAGCATTAAGCATTGGATGCAGTTTCCAAATAAATTTATTCATGGCAGGCACAATGCCAATGTTTCGGGAGATTATATTTCTAATTCCAAAGATGCCAGAAATTGCTGGCGAATTATTGGAGCCGAGAATGTTAAATATTGTCAAAATTTTACCATGGGTCCTGCAAAAGATTCATATGACCACAGCAACTTTGGAGATGGAACTGAACTAATTTATGAATCGCTTATTGTGGGTGATGGTGCTTATAATGTGGCGTTTTCATGCCAGTGCTATGTTTCTGTTGCTAACTTGCAATACTGCTTTTACTGCAACAATTCTTCACATTTGTTTGGGTGCATCAGTTTACATAATAAACAATATTGCATTTTAAATAAGCAATATACAAAAGAAGAGTATGAGGCGCTGGTTCCAAAAATTATTGAGCATATGAAATCAACCGGCGAGTATGGAGAATTTTTCCCGGCAGAGATGAGTCCGTTATCATATAATGAATCGTTTGCTGGCGAGATTTTTCCGCTCACAAAAGAAGAAGTTGAAAAACGCGGGCTTGTTTGGCGAGAACCAAAAGAAAAACAATTTAATGCGACAATGTCCAGCAATGATGTGCCAGATGACATTGCAAATGTTGACGAAAGCATTACTAAAGAAGTTATCAGTTGCGCCCACGGAGCAAAATGCAAGCATGAGTGCGCGGGCGTGTTTAAGATTACGCAACAAGAACTTCGTTTTTATAAGTTGCTTAATATTCCTTTGCCTCGCATATGCCAAAACTGCCGGCATTATGCGCGATTTGCCTGGCGCAATCCAGCCAAACTCTGGCATAGGAAATGCATGAAACCCGGGTGCACTAATGAATTTGAGACCAGTTATGCTCCAGACCGCCCAGAAATTATTTACTGCGAGCAGTGTTACAATGCCGAAGTGGCGTAGTTGGTAAAAATATTCTATAATAATTTAATATGAAAACTTTAAAAGATTTTAGTGTGGCGGATAAGCGCGTTTTAGTGCGGTGTGATTTTAACGTGCCGTTGGATGAAAAAGGAAATATTTTAGACGATTTTAGAATTCAAAAAACCTTGCCGACAATAAAATATTTAATTGAGCATAAAGCAAAAATTATTTTAATGAGCCATTTGGATCCTAAAAGCACGGGCGTGGCTGATAAAAAATATAATTTAAATAATGTGGCGCAAAGATTGGGCGACCTTCTAAATATGACGATAGAAAAAGAAGATGATTGCACGGGGCCAGATGCGGAAAGCGAGTCAAATAAACTGGAAACTGGAAAAATTTTATTGCTGGAAAATTTAAGATTTCATAAGGAAGAAACCCTTCAACCTGGTTCAGGGCAGGCAGAAAACGATTTGGATTTTGCAAAAAAACTTTCGTATTTGGGAGATATTTATGTAAACGAAGCTTTTTCAGTTTGCCACAGAAGTAACGCGTCGGTTAGCCTTGTGCCGCAATTTTTACCAAGCTGCGCGGGATTATTGCTGGAAAAAGAAATTGAAGTTTTAGAAAAGATTTTAGGAAAATCCCTGCCTGCCGGCAGGCAGGCCGAAAAGCCGATGGTTGCTATTATTGGCGGGAAAAAAGTTGAAACAAAATCAAAATTTATTGATAAAATTTCAGAGGTGGCGGATTTTGTTTTAATTAGCGGGCTTCTTGCAAAAGAAGTTGTAGAAAAAAACATTAAATTTAAATATCCAGAAAAAATTATATCGCCGGCCGGCCAGCTTGATTCATTGGATATTAATGAAGAGTCTGTAAAATTATTTCAGGCAAAAATTGCAACGGCAAAAACAATTTTATGGAATGGGCCTTTTGG
Source organism: Candidatus Staskawiczbacteria bacterium RIFOXYB1_FULL_37_44 (assembly GCA_001822065.1). GTDB lineage: Bacteria > Patescibacteriota > Minisyncoccia > Minisyncoccales > Staskawiczbacteraceae > XYD1-FULL-39-28. Next base: position 9,781 of record MHPJ01000015.1, read on the forward strand.
AAAGTTTGAGGATGAAAAATACGCAAAAGGAACTTTGGCAATTGCAGAAGCAATAATTAAAAGCAACGCATTTTCTGTTGTCGGGGGAGGCGAAACTGTTGAATTTTTACAAAAACAAAGTATGATGGACAAGTTCAGCCATGTGTCAACCGGAGGCGGAGCAATGCTGGCATATTTATCGGGAGAAGAATTGCCGGGAATAGAGGTCTTGAAATAATTTTATAATTTTTAATTTTGTAATTTTATAAATAATGTCTTAATTTTTTGAAATTGAAACATTTAAAAATTATTTAAAAATTAAAAATTGGAAAAATTTAAAAATTCGCGATGCAAAAGATAAAAAACATACAACTTGCGGCAGACAGGATAAGAAAAGCGGTCGCCAACAACGAGCGTATTATTTTGTATGGCGACTCTGATTTGGACGGAATATCTTCGGTTGTAATTTTGGAAGAAGCAATTAAAAGTTTGGGCGGACACATTGATGTTGCTTTTTTTCCGGACAGGGAAAAAGACGGCTATGGAATAAATTTACGGGCGCTTGAAATGTTAAAACAAAAAGCTCCGGCTCTTTTCATTACATTAGATTTGGGAATTGGAAATATAAAAGAAGTTGAAATTGCGAATAAACTGGGTTTTGAGGTGATAATTGTTGACCATCACGAAACATTGTTTGGCATTCCCGCGGCTGCCATAATTGTCGATCCAAAACAATTGGAAGATGATTATCCGTTTAAGGGTTTGGCAAATGTCGGAGTTACTTACAACCTTTGCATGGAATTATTGGGAAAAAATATTTCGCAAAATTTAATGAACAGTTTTTTTGAGCTGGCAGCTTTGGGCACAATCGCGGATATGGTTCCGCAGGTTGAGCAAAACCAAGAAATAATTGAAAAAGGCTTAAGATCGCTAAAAAATACTTTCCGCCCCGCGCTGAGGGCGTTTTTGGAAATTTTAGGAAACGGTGAAGTTTTTGAAGGTTCTTTGCCAAAAATAATTTCGGCTTTAAATGCTGCCGAATCATTAAATTTTGAAAACGAATCTTACGAGCTTTTAACAGGATCCGACAATAAAAAATGCAAAGAGCTTGCGGAAATGCTTTTAGGCAAAAATTTTAATAAACAGCTTCAAATTAAAAACATAGTAGAAGAAGTTGAACGGAGAATTTCTAAAAAATCGGAACAGGCAATTATTTTTGAGGGAGATCCGGCATGGCACTTAACTTTGGCGGGGTCCGTTGCCTCAATAATGTGTTCAAAGTACAAAAAGCCGGTTTTTATTTTTAAAAAAATGGATGAAGAATCCTGCGGTTCGGTTAGAAATCCAAAAGGAACAAATTCGGTTGAGGCAATGAAGACCTGCGCCGATTTTTTAATAACTTACGGCGGGCACGCGCAGGCATCGGGGTTTCGCGTAAAAAATGAAAATTTAAAAAAATTGGAAAGCCGCCTCAATGACTTTTTCAAAAATTGACAATAGTTTTTAAAAATGTTAATCTGAAATTGCCTTAGCAAGGCGGGTGATCGCTCCCGAAAGGGGGAGGAAAGTCCGAACACTTCCTTAAATTTTAAGGAGAAAGGTAGCGGGTAATTCCCGTCCACGGCAACGTGCGAGGTGCGAACAGTGACGATACCCCCGCTTAGCGGGGGAGTGAAACGGCTAAATCCTTACCCAAGTGCAAGAACAAAGCCTATATCATTGTTTCATCAGTGAAAAGGGTTAAAAGTAGTTCGCTTGACTCTGGCAGTAATGTCATGAGCAGACAGATGATCACATAATACAGAATTCGGCTTACAGCCTTGCTAAGGCCTGCCTGCCGGCAGGCAGGCAACAAAAAAATCGTCTCAAACTTGTTGAAGGACGATTTTTTTGTTAAGATTAACCCAGTTAAATAGCCCTTTGGGCTAATTTTTTAAATTTTTTAAAAATTATTTAACTGGGTAAACATTATTATGCGTCGCAACTTTCTTAATTCGCAAACAAAAAGCATCAGTTCTGCTTCCTTAATCCTGGCGGTTTCCTATTTGGCAAGCGCTGTTTTAGGTTTACTGAGAGACCATTTGCTGGCAGGGACTTTTGGAGCCGGAAACGAACTGGACATTTATTATTCGGCATTTACTGTTCCGGATTTTATTGCTTTAATTTTAATTTTTGGAGCAATTTCGGCGGCCGTGATTCCAATTTTTAGCGGATATTTATTAAAGGACAAAGAGGAGGCGTGGAAATATGTTGCAACTTTGTTAAATGTTTTTCTTGGATTTTTAATTATTATTTGCGTAATTTTAATAATTTTTGCGCCGGCGATTGTTTCCATAACAGCACCCGGTTTTTTGGGCCACAAAAAAGATTTGGCGGTTATGCTAATGCGCATTATGTTTTTAAGCCCGATAATTTTGGGGGCTTCAAATTTAATAAGCGGAATTTTGCAAGTTTTCCACAGGTTTTTGGTAACAGCTTTAGCTCCTTTGCTTTATAATTTGGGAATAATTATCGGCATTGTTTTCTTTGTGCCAAAATTCGGTTTGGTCGGGCTTGCCTTTGGAGTGGTGCTTGGAGGCGTTTTGCATTTGACAATCCAGCTGCCATCATTTTTACATTCGGGATTTAAATATCGGTTAAATTTTAATTTTAGAGATCCCGGAATTGTAAAAACAATAAAACTTATGGCGCCCAGGTCTCTTGGTTTGGGAGCGGGACAATTAAACACAATTGCCACCACAGCCATTGCTTCCACTTTAATGGCCGGATCTATCGCGGTTTTTAATTTGGCAAATAATTTGTCGTTAATTTTTATCAATGCAATTGCCGTTTCTGTTACCACCGCCGCTTTTCCTTCAATGTCTATGGCTTTTTTAAAAAATGAAGGCGATGAATTTTTAAATAAATTTTCCAGCATTTTTAGGCAGATGATTTTTATAACAACTCCTTTGGCTTTACTAATTTTAATTTTGCGCGCGCAAATTGTAAGGGTTGTTCTGGGAGCAGGCCGTTTTGGCTGGGCCGACACAAAACTAACCACTGCTTGCCTTGGAATATTAGCTTTTAATTTGATCGCGCCTCAGCTGATTTTGTTTTTATCTAAAACTTTTTACGCCGCCCACAACACAAAAATTCCGGCAATAATCAGCGGAGCAACAGTTGTTTTTAATATTTGCCTAAGTTTATTTTTGGTGTGGTTCATAAAAGTTTCACCCGGATTTTATATATTTTTGCAAAACTTTTTACGGTTGGGAGGAGCCCAAAATGTTGGAGTTATCGGTCTGGCGTTGTCATATTCAATTTCAGGAATTTTACAAACTTCTTTGCTATTGTTTATGTTTTATAAAAAATTTCCAAATTTAAAAATAAAAGAAATTTTAAATTCTTTATACAAAGTTTTGATTGCCAGCGCAATAATGTTTACCGTAACTTTTATTGCAAGGCAAATTTTAGGTTCGGTTGCAAACTTACAGACCTTCTGGGGCGTATTTTTCCAGCTTGTAATTTCTGGCATAATCGGCGTTGCCACTTACGCCCTTGCCACACACCTATTAAAATCCCCGGAAAACAAAACTATTATTGATTCGTTGTTGAAAAAGTTTGTCTACTCGGCAAAATAAAATGCAAGAGCAGTAATTCGCTCAAACACGTCTGAGCGAATATTAACCAGCCCAAAAAGGCTGTTTTTTCTTTGACTACTTTATGCTAAAATTATATGATTAGTTAATATGCTGGGCGCAATAAAAATAAAATCAAGTGTAAAAAATCAAGGGAGAATCTATACTCCTAATTTTATAGTAAAGAACATACTTGATTTGTCGGGCTATCAGAATGATATTTTAAAAAAGAATATAATTGATAATAGCTGTGGAGACGGAGCATTTTTGCAGGAAGTGGTAAATAGATATTGCGAATCATTTTTGGTTCAAAATAAAAATTTGGAAGAATTGAGAGAGCAGTTACAAAAATATATACATGGTATTGAGATTGAAGAAAAAGAGGCTGAAAAATGCATTCAGAATTTAAGCAGCGAAGTCCAAAAATTTGGGATTTATGATGTAAAATGGGATATTATTTGTGCAGATACATTAGATGTCAAAATTTTCGATGGTAAAATAGATTTTGTTGTAGGGAATCCTCCATATGTAAGAGTGCATAATTTAGCTGAAAGTTATAACAAGGTTAAACAATTTTCTTTTAGTCAAAATGGAATGACGGATTTGTACATTGTCTTTTTTGAAATAGGATTTAGAATGATAAACAAGACGGGAAAAATGTGCACGATAACTCCAAGTTCCTGTCTTAGAAGTAAGGCCGGAGATAATTTCAGAAAATTTATTTTTCAGGAAAGAAATTTAAAAGCAATTGTTGACCTCGGCCATTTTCAGCCGTTCGAAGCCACGACATATACAATGATAACTTTGTTTGAAAACGGTAGTAAAAATAATTCAATAGAATATTACGATTATAATGAAGAAGGAAAAAATCCAGGCGAGAAAGAGTTACTATCTTATTCAGATATTTTTGTAAATGGAAAGATACATATTTCAAAAAAACACAGCCTATCGTTACTACATAATTTGGAGAATTATAATAATAGCGTTTCAAATAATATTTCGGTAAAGAATGGTTTTGCGACTCTTGCGGACAGTGTGTTCATTGGAGATAAAAACTTCAAAGGATTAACAATTGATATTCTCAAGGCATCTACTAATAAATGGTATAAGTGTATTTTTCCATATGATTTAGGTGGGAAGCCATTAAATATTTTAAATATAAAGAAGCATTCTGATGTTTATGATTATCTTTTAAGTCAAAAAGATTTATTAGAGCAAAGAAGTCTTGCTTCAAAAGATGGGTGGTATCTATTTGGCAGAACTCAAGCCATAAAAGATGTATTCAAAAATAAAATTGCAGTAAATAGTATTGTAAAAGACAAAAATAGTATTAAGATTGAGCAAGTTCCAGCTGGGGCAGGAGTTTATAGCGGACTATATATTCTTTCAGATTTTTCTTTAAAAGAAATAAAAGAAGTGCTGATAAATGATGAGTTTATAGAGTACCTAAAATTATTGAAAAACTATAAAAGTGGGGGGTATTATACTTTTTCTTCATCTGATTTACAAAAATTTTTAACCTATAAATTAAGAAAAAATAATCATGAACAATCAACAATTTTTACAAACAATAGGTGCTTCGCTTAGGAGGTTTTTGCAGACTCATTCAAGAAGTAACGAAAAGCTAAAAGTGCTTCATGCAAAAATAGCCGAGGATATTCAGAGCAGATTAGGTAATTCCTATATGATAAAATCTCTTGGCACAGGTGATGGGAAAGAGGGCGAAATGATTGGACGTTACATCGACAAAACTGTCGATATTATAATTTCTAAAGATGGGAAAAATCTTGCTGGAATTGGAGTGAAGTTTGTGATGAATAATTATTCGCAAAATTCTAATAACTATTTTGAAAATATGCTAGGCGAAACAGCCAATATAAGAGCCAACAAAGGAAAGTATTTTCAGGTTTTTGTATTGCCAGAAGAAATGCCATATTACGACAACACCGGAAAAATACAGAAATGGGAAAAAGTTACAGTCCATAATATTAAAAAATATATCGCGCTTTCGAATGACAATACGGACACATATTTACACACCCCCATTAAAACCCTATTATTTATTGTTAAATTCCCAGCTTGTGACCTAAAACTTATAAAAACAAGAGAAAAATATAAAAAATGTTATTTGAAAAACAAAAATATAGAAATACAAACGTCAAATGTTATCTCGGGTAATTTTGGTGATGCAATAATTCTCAACGATTATAATAGTTTCGCGGAGAAAGTGGTTTACAATATAAAAAGTATATAAAAATTAATTGAGAAATAAAAATTATGGATTATTTAACAATAATACTCATTTTTATAATTACGGGGTTGGGGGTGTGGATTTGGCAACTTTTGAGAGTCAGGGTAAGGCCGGGAATTATTGAAAAACAGGCAGAGAAGATGGCGACAAATAGGCAGGAAGTTTTAAAATTTTTGGAAAATGTGGAAAGAATTAGAAATAATGATGTTGAAAAATTACTGAAAGTTTCCAACGCCACAGCAGAAAGATATTTGGCCGAACTGGAAAAAGAAGGAGTTTTAAAGCAGGTGGGAGATATTGGGCAGGGAGTGTATTATGTAAAAATATAGCAAAGCATAAATAGCTCACCGCGACGAGTTATTCTGACCCCAGCCCCAAAGGCTGTTTTTGTTTTGACTAGTTTATGTTAAAATTATATGATTAGTTAATAAAAATATGAAAACAAATCATAAAATTGTAATCGGCGACTCACGGAGTATGATGGAATTGCGTGACAAGTCAGTCCATTTAATTGTTACATCGCCTCCTTATTGGCAATTAAAAGATTATGGAACGGATACGCAAATTGGTTTCAATGACAGCTATGAAGATTATATTAATAATTTAAATTTAGTTTGGAATGGATGCCATCGAGTCTTGGAAAATGGATGTCGATTGTGTATAAACATAGGAGATCAATTTGCCCGTGCTGTCTATTATGGTCGTTATAAAGTAATCCCGATAAGGACAGAAATAATAAAATTTTGTGAAATAATCGGGTTTGACTACATGGGGTCTATTATCTGGCAAAAGACAACGACGATGAACACAACCGGAGGGGCAACTATTATGGGCAGTTTTCCATATCCCAGGAATGGAATTTTAAAATTAGATTATGAGTTTATTTTGATATTTAAAAAACAAGGTCAATCCCCGAAAATTGATAGGGAGATAAAAGAAAAATCTAAATTAACCAAAGAAGAGTGGAACGAATATTTTCAAGGGCACTGGAATTTTTCAGGAGCAAGGCAGGACGGGCATATCGCCATGTTTCCAGAAGAATTGCCGAAAAGACTCATCAAAATGTTTTCTTTTGTCGGAGACACTGTTTTGGATCCATTTTTAGGAAGTGGCACGACATCTTTGGCTGCGAAAAATCTTGAGCGAAATTCAGTCGGATATGAAATCAACTCAAATTTTATATCAAACATAAAAAATAAAGTTGAAACAAACTCCGCGAACGCTATTTTTACATATGCAAAACAAGATTCTAAAAAATATAATTTTTCTGAAATGGTTAAAAATCAGGCATATTTATTTAAGGATCCGCATAAATTAGATAAGAAAATAGATATAAAAAAATTGCAATTTGGTTCGAAAATAGATGATAGCGCAACACGGGCGAATGAAATTTTTTATACAGTCAAAGAAATTCTTGGTCCTGAAAAAATAAAATTAAACAACGATCTAATTGTTCGACTGTTGGGCGTCAAACCTAATCCAGAAATAAATGAAATCGCGATCGATTTTTTGACAAATAAAATAAAGGGGCAAAAAGTATTTATGAGATTTGATGATTTAAAATACGATAACCAAAATAATCTTTTATGCTATTTATATTTACAAAATAAAACTTTTATAAACGCTCATCTAATAAAAGGTGGGTATGCATTAGTTAATAATGAAATGGATTACAAATACAAAGAAAAATTTAATAATTTATTAATAACCTATGGCAAATAAAATATCAAAAAAGTTTTCGGCAGAATTTGGTAAAAAAGAAAAAGTTCTTAACTACGCCTGTCAAACCTATCAACTATCCCGGCCCAATAAAGTTGGGGCAGTGATGTCCTTAATAAGAGAATGCCAGCCGAAAACAATAAACGAATGGGAAAAGTGGTATTTTGAAAAAGCATTTACTGAAGGCAAAAGTCCTATAAAAATAACACCAGAAATTTTGAATGAATTAGGCGAGCGTTTGTATGAAAAAATTACTGAAGTTGTAATCCCCGAATGGCAGGCAGCATTTAACGAACTATCTCTGGAGGATTGTAAAGATTATGTTTATAATTTAACGGTAAGACGCACTTACGACGGTTTTATACGCGAGAAGTCGGTCGTGAACGATGGGTTGTCGAAAATTTTTCTAGAGGTAAAATTTATTGAAAGCGAAAACGACCTTGATCATGCTGGAGATATAGACTATCTGGGTTTTGTGGATAAATTTGCTTTTGGGATACAAATAAAACCAATTACAGCAAGGGCAAATTTTGGGAATTATTCTGTATCTGAAAGGATGAAAAATAATTTTATTGATTTCGAAAATAAATATAAAGGTAAGGTTTTTATTATTTTCAGTTTAGATGGGGAGATAGGCAACAAAGAAGTATTAAAAGAAATTCAAAAAGAGATAGGAAGATTAAAAAATTTTAAAACTTAAAAATTAATTGAAAAATAAAAATATGGGGAAAATAAATACCGAGTGGCATAAAAAAAACAAAATGCCGAAGAATCCGAAGCTTGAAGGAAAAATTAAATGGCACGAAGGCCACGCGAAAAATTGCAGTTGCCGGGATTCCTTGGGCCTTTGGGCAAAACTCAAAAAATCCAATAAGCTTTGAAATAAAGTTTTGCGGTTAACCCATGTTAACCTGAACCCGCCAAAGAGCGGTTTTTTAGTTGAATAAGAAGGGATTTTTTGATAAGATAACGTTAAATTCAATGCAAGAGAACATTCGAAATTTTTCTATCATAGCTCACATTGATCATGGGAAGTCTACTTTGGCAGACAGGCTTTTGGAATTGACCGGCACTATAGACCCAAAAAAAATGATGCCGCAGTTTTTAGATTCAATGGATTTGGAAAGGGAGAAAGGAATTACCATCAAGCTAAAATCAATTAGAATGGAGTTGGACGAATTGAAAATTGAAAATTTAAAATTGAAAATTCCAAGTTCAAGATATATCTTGAACTTGGTAGATACTCCCGGGCACGTGGATTTTTCTTATGAAGTTTCAAGGTCTTTGGAAGCTGTTGAAGGCTGCTTGCTTTTAGTGGATGCAACGCAGGGAATTCAAGCGCAAACGTTGGCAAATTTGGAATTGGCTCTCGGGCATAGCCCTACGGGCGAGCCCAAAAAACAAAATTTAAAAATAATTCCTGTTGTAAATAAAATTGATTCGCCAATTGCGAAAGTTGAGGAGTCTGTTGAAGAGCTTTCAAATTTGTTGAACATAATGCCAGATGAAATTATAAAAATTTCTGCAAAAGACGGAACAAATGTAATGCAGGTTTTAGAGACTATAATAAAAGAAGTGCCGGCTCCCGCGAATACCGGGAATTCGCGGGAGAGTGTTTTTAGGGCGTTGATTTTCGATTCTGAATATGATTCTTTTAAGGGTGTAATTGCTTTTGTGCGCGTTGTGGATGGAGAAATCTCTGTTAATGAAAAAATTAATTTGATGGCTACAAATACAAATGCCGAAGTAAAAGAACTTGGTTATTTAACTCCAGCATTTTCTGCGCAGAAAAAACTTTTAGCAGGTGACATCGGGTATATTGCAACCGGAATTAAAGAGCCGGGAAAAGTTACAGCCGGAGATACTATAACGAAACTCGAAGCACGAAATCCGAAATCCGAAACAGTTGAACCGTTGCCAGGATATAAAAAACCCGTGCCAATGGTTTTTGCCAGCTTGTATCCTGAAAATCCGGATGACTTTGACACGTTAAAAGTTGCTTTGGGAAAATTAAAATTAAACGATCCGGCTTTGGTTTTTGAGCAGGAAATGAAAGAGGCTTTGGGAAGGGGATTTAATTGCGGTTTTTTGGGAACCTTGCATATTGAAATTATTTCCGAAAGATTGCAGAGAGAATTTGGTTTGAGTTTGGTAATTTCAACTCCATCTGTGGTTTATAAAGTTTTTGATATGAAGGGAAAAGAAATTTTAATTCATTCCGCAACCGATTGGCCAGATCAATCCAGCATAAAAAGTTCTGAAGAGCCGTGGGTGTCTTTGGAAGTTGTGGCGCCGTCTAACCAAATGGGAAAATTAATGGAAATTTTAAAAAGTTTGAAGGGTAATTATTTGCAAACAGATTATTTAAGTCCGGAGAGGGCAATTATAATTTTTGAAACTCCTTTACGGGGGATTATTGCGAATTTGTATGACAAAATAAAAACAGCCAGCCAAGGTTATGCTTCAATGAATTATAAAATGCTGGGATTTAGGCCCGCGAAATTGGTAAAAATGGAAATTCTAATTGCGGGCCAAAAAGAAGAAGCATTTTCAAAAATCGTGGCGGAAAATGAATCTTACAATGAGGGGAAAAAAATAGTTGAAAAATTAAAAGATGTTTTGCCTCCCGAGCAGTTTTCTGTTGCGTTGCAAGCGGTAATCGGCGGCAAAGTAATTGCAAGAGAAACAATTAGTTCAAGAAGAAAAGATGTTACAGGATATTTGTATGGCGGAGATGTGACAAGAAAAAAAAAGCTTTTGGAAAAACAGAAAAAAGGAAAAAAATTGATGAAGCAAAAGGGGAAAGTAAATGTTCCCACAAAAGCTTTTTTGGAAGTTTTTCGAGCTTAAAAACTTATCAACAGCCCCTTGCATGGCGCAGGGGGTTTTTATTTGCTATAATATAGTAATTAGTATTTATAGTGTTTTTAAAATTTTATGAAACTTAAAATATTTTTGGCAGTATTATTATCGGTATTGATTTTTGCAGTTACCGGACAAGCACTCGCAATTTCTTGGTGTCATACATTTAACACCAATTTAGGATATGCGCAGTCTAACTCAAATGATATTGCGACAAAATTAGAAGTAATGAGCCTGCACGTTGCTTTGTTGGATCAAGGAATATCTTACGATCCTGACGGGGCCGTAACATATTCAACCGGAACATCGGAAGGTGTAAAACAATTTCAGTCAAAATATTTTATTAGTCCGCAGTCCGGCTGGACGGGGCCTTTAACAAGAACAAAATTAAACCAGCTTTACGGTTGTACGTCATCGGGCAACCCGTCTGTTTCTGTTCCTGCCTGTACTGAAAGTAACTGGACATACGTATTGTCTCCTTCAACGTGTCCGTCATTTGAAATGCAAACTAAAACATGGACAAGAATTGGCAATTGCACAGGAGGAACAACTCATCCTGCAAGCGAAACAATATTTTGCAATTACAAGCCATCTGTGCCCGTTTGCTTATCATTTACATATTCTAATTGGTCGCTTTGCGCTTCGTCTGGAGTAAAAACAAGAACAGTGGTTTCTTCTTATCCGGCAGGTTGCGCCGGAGGAAATCCAGTGCTTTCACAATCTTGCGTTTCAAATACGACTGATGCAAACACAAACACCGACACAAATACAAACATAAACACAAATACCTGCGTTCCAGACTGGGTTTGCAGCGATTGGTCAGATTGCGCCAATAGCCAGCAAACCAAAATATGCGTAGATTTTAACGGATGCGCGGTTTTAACCAATAAACCTTCAGAAACTCAGTCATGCGCTATGCCGCCGACAGTAGACATTAAGGCATGGGTTGCAACCAGAGCGGATTTGTCAGATGGGCCGATACTTATATCGAGTAATAAAGGTGTTTATTTGCAATGGACATCGTCAAATGTTGATTCGTGCGTAGCTTCCGGCGGCTGGATAGGAACAAAAAATACAACAAACTCAGCCGGATTTTATACCGGCCAATTAACATCTTCGCAAACATATACTATCTCCTGCGCAGGAGCTGGCGGAACTGTAACAGACAGCGTAACTGTAAATCCGACAATCTCTCCGATTACAGATATTAAAGCTGAAAATGTTAACGGCCCTATTACTATATCCAACAACGGCACTGCAACTTTGAGCTGGGAAACTGCAAATGTTAGCTCGTGTTCCTTAATTCCGGTTACATATTGCGTGGGATGCAATCCGGACTACGAAGTAGAAGGGACTCCTGAATCTGTTTTGGATCACGGAACAAAATCTGTAACACTTTCTTACAGCCAATATGTGCCTAAAAAGAGTTATATTATTTCCTGTAAAGATTCCTCAGGGAACATTGTGAGCGATACGGTTTTGGTAAATGTAAGCCAATTAAATGCTCCGAGCGTCGCATTAAGGGCAAACGGAAGATTGAGTTCTGCTGCTATTTTTGAAGGCAATTCAGTAAGTTTAACATGGACTTCGTCGGGAGCCGACACATGCACGGCGTCTGAAAAATGGAGCGGATCAAAATCTGTTTCTGGTTCTGAAACTGTAACAATGCCCGATTTTTCCGGATTAACTTATGAATATTCTTTGACCTGTTCCGGACCAACCGGAAAGGCAGAAAGTTCTGTCAAGGTCAGTAGAATTCCTTGATATGGCCCGGTTGCAATCGATATCCTACAAATTGGTCTTTTTGTGCTAAGCCCGATGCCATTACGGGCAAAAATTGTTCTTACAGCAGTCCTTGTCCGACGGGATATTTTTGCAGTTGCAATTACATAGATAACTGGTATTCCAGCGGCTGTGAAACTCCTCCTTATTATTTTAGCAAGCAATGCTTTAAAAAGGGAAGTTAGGGGATAAAAAAATAATTTTAAAAACTGCGGGGTAAAAGCCCGCGGTTTTTTTGTGCCTTGATTCGCTTTATTTTTTGTGTTAAAGTAATTTTATTACACAATAAATATGTAATCATCGCGCTGTGGAGGAGTAGTACCTCGGCAGTCTCATACTGAAGCCCCGTGTAATTGGGGCGGATGCGTGACCCTATGCGGTAACGCGTAGTGGAAAATTCCTTAAATTGCTGGAAAATCATTAAGTTTTTCTCGCTACAGCATAATCTGAAAAGATAAGTGCGAATGCGTAAAAAGCAGAAAAAATTTGACAATCAGCATCCAAACCTACAAAATTTTGTGGGGAGGTTCAGAGACTATAATAGGAATCGCCATTCTAATAGGAATTAGAAGGGCGAATGGTATAGTCCATTCCTTTTAGAAATAAAAGGTATAAAAGAAGCTGCAGGCCCCCGTGCAATTCGGGGCAGCGCAACATATTGCAATTGTCTTGGACTGACGGTATAATAAAATAAATATTATATTCGTTAGTCCAATGGCAAACATAATAGAAAAAAATAAAGCCTTGAAATTAAGGCTTGAAGGAAAAAGCATAAGTGAAATTGCGGAAAAATTGAATGCTCCGAAAAGCACGATTGGTGTTTGGTGCAGAAATATAAAATTAGGGAAAAAACAGATTGAAAGACTGGAAAAAAGACAAATTTCAGGAAGCTATAAAGGCAGGATGAAATTTTTAGAAAAAATTAGAAGCGAGAGATTATTGCAAACAAAAAAATTAAAGCAGGAAGGACTAAACGATATTAAAAATATTACAAAGAGAGATTTGTTTGTATCGGGAATAGCAATGTACTTGAGCGAAGGAGCGACATCTGAAAGCAGTGAAGAAGTAAGTTTTACAAATTCAGATTTCCGAACGATTATTTTTATGAAGAAATGGTTTATGGAGATTTGCGGAGTATTGGCAGATAAATTTGTAATTCAAATTAGAATCAATGAGGCGCATAAGAATAAAATAAAAAATACGGAAAATTATTGGTCAAAAATAACTGGTGTTCCATTGAGCCAGTTTACGAAAACTATTTTAATAAAAAGTAAATCAAAAAAAGTTTATCCAAAAAATAATATTTATTATGGAACGATTAGATTGAAGGTGAGACAGGGTACTCAGTTGAGAAGAAAAATAAACGGATGGGTTGAAGGGTTGTTAAAAAATATAAACAACATGTCGGGGTAGCTCAGTTGGTAAGAGCGTGGCACTCATAACGCCAAGGTCGTGGGTCCGACTCCCACCCTCGACACACAATAAAATAATTTATGCGGGCATAGTCCAGCCTGGTTCAAGACGCCTCCCTGTCACGGAGGAGATCGGGGGTTCAAATCCCCCTGCCCGCGCCACTGTGAACGAACAGAGTCTAAAAGCTCTGTTTTGTTCGTAAAATGGCCTGTTTTTGTTGGTTCTAACCTTAAATAAGCCCGTTCCAATGCGGGATAGTTATTTATGATTGGTTGAAACCACTCATTTGGTTCAATTACCAGTTTTCCCTCTTGGATAACTGGCCTTTGGCCTAAGGTCATCAGTATTTCCTTTTTCAGTTCTAACCCTCCTTGCTCAAACCTTATTCTGGCGTAAGTTGCGAAAGTAAAGGTCTTTTCTGTGAGTTCCAGCCATCTTTCTGCTCGGCTCTCGGTTTCATTCACTTTTTGTCTAAGTTGGGCAATTTTAGCTTTTAAGTTATTTTTTTCTTTAAGAAAAGTTTCGTCATCAATCAAAAGGCGATACCTCATTTTGGTTAATTCATCTAATTCGGTTTGCGCTTGGGCTAATGCTTTCTGTTGCGTTTCATAAATTTTGCTCCTGTCCTCAATTTCCGTATCATTCTTTTCGTTTAAGTCCTCTAATGCCCAATTTAGAAATTCTGGGAGTATGGTGTATTTACCAAGCTCATTATCAATTTGCTCCTCTAAATTTTGTTTGGTTAAAACTTTTTTTTGCGAACACTTAATATCTTTACTTCTTCTGGTGCAATAATAATATGTGAAGGTTTTTATTTTGCCAGTGCCTTTTATAAGTTTTTCTTTTTCAATTGCAGTAAAGAAACATCCGCACTCTGAACAGCGGAGAGAACCAGTAAAAGCAAAGTGATGTTTTCGTTGTCTTGGTTTTCCTTTTCTCCCAAGAAGCATCTGAACTCTGTCATATTCGTCAAGAGTTATCATTTTTGGGTGTTTGCCTTCGTATTGCATCCTTACTTTTCCATATTCAAAAAAACCAGTATAAAAAATGTTGTTAAACATTTTATAAATTCCCGTTCTTGATAACGGAACTCCACCAGTCCTTTTTGTCTTTCTTGTTCTATACCCCCATTGATTATTTGCGATGTCTAAAATTTGTGGCGGGGTATAGTTGCCCGTAAGCATTAAGTCCCACATTTTTCTAACTAACGGAAATCTTTCGGGGTCTATTGAAATGTCATTATCGCCCCTATCTTTAATTTTGCTGTTTAGATAACCTTGTGGCGCAGTAGTCGGCAACCATCCTTTTGCCAGTTTGCTATCAATGCCCCTTTTAACGCTTTTTCTCAAATCCAAAATAAACTGGTTGGCCGAGCCAGTTTCAACATTAAAGAGAATTACATTGTCGTCTGGGAGATATTGCCTGTCTATCGTCTGAATTGATTTAATAAGTCCTTGTTGCAACATCCAGCTTAATTTACCGCTATCAATAGGGTTTCGGGATAGTCTATTTATCTGCCAACATAGAATACCGTTTGCTTCACCGTTTTCAATTCGCCTGAGCATTTCGTCAAAAAGTGGACGGTTGTTTGGTTTTTTGGCAGACTTTGACTCTGTATATGTTTTTTTGATGGTTATATTCAAATCTCCCGCAAGTTGCCTTAACCTGTTAAGCTGGTCATCAATTGATTGAATTTGTCTATCCTCGCTTTCAGAAGATTTACGAGCATAGAGAAAATATGTAAGTTTATTGTTTTCTTTTTCCATACACCTTAAAGGGACATCTGGTCGCCCAACTCGTTATCCCGAAGGATGCGTTATTGGCAGATGCCCCTTTAAGGCAACAACGCAACCATAAAAAAATTCGGGACAATAATAAGTTAGGCGACAATTTAATTATAACGCTAATTTTTAATAAGGCAAGTGTCATCTGGCTTCATAATTTTGAAATCAACTAATTGCGTTCTGCAATCGTCAAAAACTTGTTTTAATGTGAAAGACGGTAGGGAGTATTTACTTATCAATTCTTTTATTTTTTCATCGGCCTTAGCTCGTTGTTGTCTTGTGTAAAATTCGTCTGATATGAGCTTTAACTGCTGTGAGCCTGCTTGTTGTGTGGCCAAGCACCTGCCGAGCCAAGTATATGCGTTTTCAAGGGGCATATTGGCTTGCTTGGTTCTCTTGAAAAATTCGTGTATTGGGAGCAGGGGCGTATCCATTGCCCTAATGTTTAATGTGTTATTGATTTTATCAAAACTTTCTAAAAGTATGTCTTGGCATAGTTTGTCGTTGAACACTTCTGCAAAGTGTCTTTCCTGTCCGTAAGTGCCACCAATCCTTGTTTTAAGATGCCTTTTGAGGGTATATCTGTTTTGGTAGGTTATTTCCATACGAATTATCTTGTCTGGGAGTTGGCCGTGTTTTAATTTAATGGCTATGTCTTTTTCTGTCCTATTCTTGGCATTAGCTATTATTTCAGCTCCCTTATCATACATTTTCCAGCTAACTTGTTTGTTATAAATTCTACCACAGAAACCGAACCTGTCGCTTTCTGTGTAAAATGTATCTTTTCTTTTGTTATAATTCTTACCTATATCTAAAAAGGGTATGACTTTAAGATATTCAATAGGGTAGCCATAGTTTTGCGAGAGTATAAAGTTAAACGAAAA
This sequence comes from Candidatus Staskawiczbacteria bacterium RIFOXYB1_FULL_37_44, assembly GCA_001822065.1. Classification (GTDB taxonomy): domain Bacteria; phylum Patescibacteriota; class Minisyncoccia; order Minisyncoccales; family Staskawiczbacteraceae; genus XYD1-FULL-39-28. The sequence goes on from MHPJ01000015.1 coordinate 26,072, forward strand.
AGCTATGTTTTTGATGTTGGCGTAATCCAGCATTTCTTTTTTGATTGGCGACCCCCTAAAAATATAGCAGAGTTTATCATAAAGAGCGTCCGTAAACAGATTTTTATCAGTTTGGCTAATGCCGTAATAATTGGTGTTGTGCAGTATTTTGGGAGCTGAAAATTCTATGTCTGTGCTTACTGTGTATAATCCTGATTGTCCTTCGGCCTTTTTTACGGTAATTCTTGGCAGATAAGCGCCGAGCGAGGAGTCTGGGTTGAAGATATACTTTATCCTACCTTCGCTTCGGCTTGCCTTAAAAAATTGTAAGTTTTTGTCGGGAATATCTAACCTTTCTATCTGCAAAGTGAGAGTGTCTATCATCATAAGCAGAATTACTTGGTTGTAGTATTACTCCCTTGCTTGGAAGACGGCTCATCGGCTTTGTTTAGGCGCTTTTGCAATTCTTGGTATTCTTTTTCAGTAATTGGCCTGTAAACCAACTGAACCATACGAACCAGCTTAGCGCCTTTTTCATAAGCGTCTTCTTTACTTAACTCTTTGCCAAAATGCTTTTTATAAAGAGCTTGAAATTTTGCTATCCTTTCTTCAGACAACATATGATTAGTTGCTGTAAATGCGGTTTTTTAACATCTTTATATTGTCAAAGAACGCACGAGCTTTTATTTCAAGTTTATTAGCCCAGTAATCGTTAACGACCTTTTCTATGCCAGCCCCAAGATAGAATGAGAATTTAATCTTACGAGGATTAGTCCTGTCTAATGAAAAAAGTTCAAACCCAGCCGTAATTAGCGAAGCAGATACGCCCAAATCATAAGTGCTTAAGAACCCATTGTCTGAGGTAGCGTTTTTATTTTTAGGTAATTGATTTTTTGATAATTTTTTGGTCATATAATTTATGTTAAAATTTCAAAAAACCAGACAAAAAAACCAACAGTTATTTACTGCTGGTTTTATATTGTGAGCTTATGTGGAAATGAAAAAGCCAAAACAACAAATACCAGTCTATTAAACAAACTGTTATTCATTGTCTTGGCTTCTTAGCTACCCATAGAACGGGTAGATTACCTAAAAAATCTTGAACAAGGCTCGCATTATGTCAGACCCATAAAAGGGGTAAGCCCATAAATTGATGCAAATTTTTGATTGATTTTAAGAACTTTACCTTATTATACTTTATTTAACTGCGCTATGTCAAGTTTATTTAACGGGAGTGAAACCAAAACGATTTTTTATTTTTTGTTTTTTTCTCTTTTCTAACTCCTTTTTAATTTCGCTGAGGGGTAATTTTTTTGTAGTCATAAATTTTATTTTTCCATTTTTATCTATGCTGAAGTAGTTTCTTTTTCGGCATTTATAGCACACTCTAAATTTACGGACACGAAAATCATTTAGATAGTCAGATATTTGTTTTTCTTCAGTGAGGTTTTCTTGTAGGAAGTGTCCACAACTTGCGCATCGCCAATCTGTATCATTATTTTTTTGCAGAAATAAACTAATCCTTTTTTGCAACGATGTATTGGTTAGTTTCCTTATTTCTTCTTCTAATTTTTTAATGGGGTCTGCGATTATTACGAAACTTTTTGGCACTGCCGATACGCCCATTATTTGCGGTCTTGGCAGGTCTTTCCATTCAACATCTGGCTCATCGTCATAAAGTATTTTTATATTGCCAGAATAATCTGCTATCCAAGAAGCAACATCTAAATACTTATTATCTAAATCGGAAAACTCAATCATTCTTTTTGGAAGGAAAACCTGAAAAGAGGCGAGTGCTTCAAGAACATAATTTAGTTCCTTTTTCTTTTTATATTCTTGGGGTATTTTATACAGTTTATCTTTTGCGATTTCTATAAATTCAATTAGCTTGTTTTTTGTCAGATAAAGTTCAATAAAATCGTGTGAAGAATAGTCATATTTATCTTCTTCATTTATAAATTTGATTGCGCCCCTGTATTCAAGCCTCATCAAGGACTCTATCAAACTACTGTCTGATAAATCATAAATATCTTCTTTCCCTGATTTTAGTATTTCAGAAACATCTGCCCCATCTAATTTTATGTAATTATTGCTCAAAAGTATGTTTGGCTTTTCAGTGATAATTTTTAACAGCTTTTCTGCCACAAAAAGGTTTTGATTTTCAATCGCTTTTTTTTGCATATCAATATAATTTTTATTGTAATTTTGCCTTATTTTTAACATATTTAGGCCACTTTTTCAATTATGGCTTTAAGTTGCGGACTTTATCTTTTTTTAATTTTAAGATAGTATAAATATAACAATTTAATAATGAGCCTAACCCTTATGAGTTCTGAAATTTATAAGGTATGGCACAAAAACGGTTCAGGCCATTAAGCTCTCAGTCAGAGCACCTGAACCATCATATTCCGAAAGGTATATGGGTGTCGCAAGACATCGCTGGCTGGGAGCTTTATGTTTCCAGCGAGCGAAGGCATAAATAAAACGGTTCAGGTATGCCAAATGAAAAAGAACTTCTTGAAGAAGTTAAATTTCTTAAAGAAGAAATAAAGAAAATAAAACCTAAAAAATACGGCCTTCTTTGGGAAACCAAAGACGAGGATGTTGTTTTGCAGTGCAAGGAAGAATTACCAGTTTTGATAGAAGATGACAAGAAGGAAATAAAAACAGATAAAAGCAAGCCCGTAAACATTCTAATTGAAGGAGATAATTATCACGCTCTTTCTGTTTTGAATTACACTCATCAAGGAAAAATTGATGTCGTTTACATTGACCCGCCATATAATACTGGCGCAAAAGACTGGAAATATAATAATCATTTTGTTGATAATCTTGATACCTATCGGCACAGTAAATGGATTTCAATGATGAACAGCCGTATTCGTTTAGCAAAGAAATTATTACAAAATACAGGGATTTTTATCTGTGCCGTAGACCATTATGAACTTTTTAATTTAGGCCTGCTTTGTGATGAAATTTTTGGAGAAGAAAACAGATTGGGAGTAATTACAGTTGTCCATAAGCCAGAAGGAAGACAGTTTGCAAATTTTTTTAGTCCTTCAAACGAGTTTATGCTGGTATATGCTAAAAATAAAAATTTAGCTAAATTTCAGGATGTTGTTTTAAGCGAGGGAAAATTAGAAGAATTTAACGAAGAAGATGAAAAAGGAAAATTCAAACTGCAAAATTTTATAAGGTTGACTGATGGAAAATATAGTTTAAGAAAAAATAAGCCCGCAGGATTTTATCCAATTTATGTAAGTAGTGATTTGATGAAATTTAGTCTTGAGAAAAAGGCCAACTATGAGGAGGCCTTACCAATAACAAATAAGGGGATAGAGAGAGTATGGAAAACTTTTGGAGATACTTTTATGGAAAAGGTTGAAGATGGAGTTATTGTCGCAAAAAGAGAAAATGGAAAGTTAGTTTTATATGAAAAATTAAGGCCGAGCCAAGTATTGACGACTCATTGGATTGATAAAAAATATCACGGCTATCACTATGGCACGAAACTTTTAGAAGAAATTCTTGGAGAAAAAGTATTTGATTTTCCAAAATCGCTATATTTACTAATTGATATACTTAAAATTACGACCAACGAAAAAGCCATTATATTAGATTTTTTTGCTGGTTCAGGCACTACTGGACACGCAGTTTTGGAATTGAATAAAGCCGATGGTGGTAATCGGCAGGTAATTTTATGCACGAATAATGAAAACAAAATCGCAGAAAATGTTTGCTATCCAAGAATGAAGAAAGTTATTGATGGTTATTCATCTAACAAAGGGTTGGGCGGAAACTTAAAATACTACAAAACTGATTTCGTTGATGCTGAACCAACAGACATAAATAAGAAAAAACTTGTTGATAAGTCAACAGAAATGTTGTGTCTTAAAGATGACTGTTTTAATGAAATAAAAAGAACTAAAACTTATAGCATTTTTACCAATAATTGGGGCAAAAATTTAGGCATTATCTACGATGATGCTGGCATAGCTCCCTTCAAAAAAGAGGTGGAAAAGATAAACAAAAAATTTATTGTTTATGTTTTTTCTTTAGATGAAAGCGCAAGAGAAGAAGAATTTGAAGATATAAAAAAGTTGGTTGAATTAAAGCCAATCCCAGCAGTTATTCTTAATGTGTATAAGCGTATATTCAAATGATTGAGCTAAAAGATTACCAAAAAAAAGCAGTAGAAAATCTGCATAGAAAAATAGAAAACTCTTTAAGGTCTTCTGATAATGAAGTAGTTATTTTTCAAGCCCCAACTGGTTCTGGTAAAACAGTGATGGTTTCTGAATTACTTAAGGAGCTTATTTCGGGCAGAGAAGACGACAAAAAGTTTTCTTTTGTTTGGGTTTCCGTAAGGATGTTGCACGAACAAAGCAAAGAGAAATTAGAAGTTTATTATGAAGACAACAGGTCTTTGAAATGCTCATATTTTGAAGATTTGGAAGACAAAAAAATAGGCGAGAACGAAATCCTATTTATAAATTGGCACAGCATAAACAAAAAAGACATCAACCTTTTTGTAAGAGATAATGAGCAGGATAATAACTTAAATTCAATAATAAAAAATACAAAGGATGATAATAGAACCATTATTTTAATTATTGACGAAAGTCATCACACAGCAAACTCGGAAAAATCAAAAGAACTTATTGAAATAATTAGTCCAAAAATAACATTAGAGGTTTCTGCTACCCCGCATTTAACCGAAAACATAGCCGAGATAGAAAAAGTCCGCTTGTTTGATGTTAAGGCAGAAGAAATGATTAAATCTGAAATTTCTGTAAACCCAGAATTTCTTGATGCTAAAATCGGCACTAAAAGCTCGGACGAGGTTGTTATTGAGGAGGCCTTAAAAAAAAGAGAGGAGCTGGCCAAAATGTATAAAAAAGAAGGTTCAAAAATAAATCCTTTGATGCTTATTCAGCTACCAGATAATAAAGCTGGCCTGATTAGTAAGCAGGAAGGAGTCATCAAAATTTTAGGAAAAAAGAGAATAACAGAAAAAAACGGTAAGCTGGCTATCTGGTTGTCAGAAGAGAAATCAGACACCCTGCCCGATATAGAAAAAAATAATAGCGATGTTGAAGTCTTAATTTTCAAACAGGCCATTGCTCTTGGCTGGGATTGCCCCAGAGCTTCAATTTTAGTAATTTTTAGGGAGTCTAAAAGTTTTACCTTTACAATACAGACTATTGGTAGAATAATGAGGATGCCCGAATTAAAATACTATTCAAAAGAACCAGACCTGAATAATGGTTTCGTTTTTACTAATCTTCCGAGCATTGAGATAACCGAAGAATATGCTAAAGACTACATCACTATTTATGAGGCAAAAAGAGATAACAAAATTTATAAAGATATTTCTTTGCCATCCATCTATTTGAAAAGGCAAAGAGAAAGAACTCGTTTGTCGGGAGAATTTCTAAAACTTTTCTTGAAGGTTGCAGTAGAAAACGATTTGGCGCAGAAGGTTAATCTTAAACCAGTTAAGATAATAAGCCCAATAATAGCTGATGGCAAAATTGTTGATATTGATAAGTTTGGAGAAATAGAACATAAGGGAACGATAAGCGTTGCGCTTAATGAAAAAGAACTACAAGAAAGGTTTGATAAATTCATTTTTCAAAACTGCACCCCCTATGCACCAGTTGATTCCAGCGACAGAATGAAAACTGCTTTATATCAATTTTTTAACCAAAAATTTAAGTTTGAAAAATACGACCCGAAAGTCCAAAGAATTGTTTTGGGGAAAGAAAATGTTCAGCTATTTGTAGATGCCATCAACTTGGCCAAAGAAAGATACAAAAAGGAAGTCATTGAAAAATTAAGCGAGAAGAGGGAACTGCAAGAAACTCCCAGTTGGGAAGTGCCGATGTTTATTACCTATAACAGTAGATATAAGGCCGAGATACAGCCCCTTTCTGCCGTAAAACCCTTCTACACGGCCAAACCAAGCGAACCAGAGCGATTATTTATAGAGATGCTCAATGGTTCAAAGGAGATTAAATGGTGGTATAAAAATGGCGATACCGAGATAAAATACTTCGCCGTTTTGAGGGAAGATGATTTTGCTTTCTACCCAGACTTTATATTTCAGATGAAAGACGGCACTATTTGGATACTTGATACTAAGTCTGGCAGGACGGCTGAAACAAGTGATGCTAAGCCGAGAGCCGAAGCCTTACAAAAGTATATCAAGACTCAAAACAAAAAAGGTAAAAATCTTATGGGAGGCATTGCGGTTTATGTGAATGGAACTTGGAGATACAACGATAACGAAAAATATGAATACGACCCGAACGACCTATCAAGCTGGAAAGTGCTTGGATTGTAAGTTGAAAAAAGTTTAATAAAAAAGGGAGCAAACAAAAAGCTCTCTTTTTTCGTATAAATATAATAGGTAGTTAAATCGTTAATTTAATCTTCATATAATTAGGTTATTATTGTATATTACTGTATGATAAAGGAACTTGATTGTTTGGGGAAAATATGCTATTGACACTGTATCCATATTTTGAGAAAATATACTAATCTAATATAACATTATGGTATTCAAAGCTATCAAAACTAATCGTAGCCTTAGAATTCCACCGAAGAAGTCAGAGGCATATTTGTCTGACCTTTTTTTTATTTTATATTTTATATATCTCAATAAAGACAAAACAAGGAGCAAGATAAATATACAAAAAGGAATAGTATATGTTTTAGAAAAACTTTTGGAGAAGGGTAAATTAGACGATATAAAAGTATTCAACCTCCCATTTTATCGCTGGACATTCGGCGATTATAACAAATATATTGCTACGGGTTATTTGCCAGAGCTTATGGGTGGAAATCTCATTGATGAAGGCGAACAACCTTACAACTATAAAACAACAGAAAAGGCGAATAAATTTCTTGAAAGATTTGAAAAGGAAAATAGCTCTAATGAGGACTTATTATTGATAAAAGATATTATAAATTCTTATCCCAATGAAAACGACTTTTGGAAACCATTCAGGTTCTCTCACGAGAGGAAGGTAAAAGTTGGTGAACAAGAAAAATCAGTGGATAGCTTGGAAAAAGATGAAAGTATAGCAATAGCATATAATTCTAACCCAGAAGACGAAGACGGCTCTAAGTCAAACATAATTTCTACGAGCTATCTTTTGGCCTTAAATTCGTTATTGGAAGAAACGAAAATTGGACAACCGAAGGAGTCAGATTTAATAACATCTGAAATAATAAGCAAACTCTTTGAAAGTGCGGGAATAGAGTAAAATATAGATATGAAACTCTTTCCTGCAAGTAATCTTGTTCTACTACACACGAGCTTTGAAGTGAAGCTCGCTTATTTATTTTGTCATAACCCAGAAGCCAAGAAGAATATAACGACCATATTAAAGAGGTTAGAAGAATTTTCAAAAAATCTAAATTTAGCCGATGGCACATTAGAGGGAGTAAAAAGGTTCAAGGAGGCGCAGGGGTTAGAAATTTCACGAACTTTCCCTAAGCCATATTTTGATAGTGGTTTCCATAAAGCAGACGACCTCTTTTTTTATCTAAAAGAGCAAGATGTTAATGGTTATTGGGTAGTTGGTATAGACTTGTTCTTTCCACATCTTTTATCTGAACAGTCTTTGGCCGAAGAATTAAGGAGTTGCTCTTTTATGGGAGGGTATCCATCATCTAATGATTTAAGGTTCTGCGAAATATACAATATAACTTACAATTAAATTAAGAAACTGGTATTTGGCCTTTATTAGATAGGTCTGGGATGTAAATATACTCTTTTTGTTGTTGTATTGTGGTTCTAATAGTGTTCACGAGGTTGCGCAATAATAAAACTTTTTTCTTTTTTCCCGACGAAATCGTGGGCGGCCGAAATGGCCGCCCAGTGTTTTTGTGAGGGGAAATCCGTTCCGCTCGGCGCGCTGCGGCGCACCTCGCGATTTGCCAAAACGAGGTTCAATCCGAAAATTTCTTTAGTAGCAGCCTTTTTATTCAAAAGGCTGCTTTCGTTTGCGGTTTTTGCTATGGTTTGTGCATAATTTATCCAATTTTGCATAGGTTCAACCCAGCCGAATCGCTTTTGTTCAAGAGTGTTGATTTTTTCTTCCAGCGATTTCTTTTCGCTTACCAGCTCTGATTTTTTGGCAAGATAAATTTCTCGTTCAACAACTTGGTCAAGGTACGAATCCAGAAGTCGCTGAATTTTAACAGAAATGTTTTCGATTTTTTCTTGCGCCTCTTGAACAAAAGCGGTGAAAGATTGGGCGGTTTCTATTTTGTCTTTTTCAAGTTTTTTATTTAACTCTTCGGCCCAATCTTTTTTCAAAGAAAATTTTTGAAGCAAAGAGGAAATTTGTTTGTCTAAAATTTCTTGCCGCACAGGCGGTTCAGCGCATTTTATTGTTTTTGATTTTCTTGAACATCGGTAATAAACATAATGGTGGACATTTCCATTTTTTTGTTTTTTGATTCTTTTTTCCGCAGTTATCATCATTCCGCAGGTTCCGCACCTCAATAATCCGCAAAACGCTTGCGGTTGGTTTTTACTGCTTTTTCTTATTTTTCCTCTTTGCTTTAAAATTTCTTGAACTTTATCAAAAATTTTCTTTGAAACTATCGGCTGGTGTTTGCCTTCGTATATTTCTTTGGTATAGCGGAACAATCCAACATAGAACGGATTTTGAAGAATAAACGAAACCCTATCTTTGTGGATTCGCTTTCCGGTTTTTGATAATATGCCGTTTTGCGCCAAAAAGTTGGCGATATCTTCCAATCTACTTTCGTTTTTAGCGTAAAGCTCAAATGCTTTGCGGATAATTATACTTCGTTTTTTGTGAACCATAATTGATTTTGTCCGCACATCATTTATGTAGCCAATCGGCGCAAGCCCTGGATATTCTCCGCGTTTGGCTTTTTGGCGTTGTCCTCGTTTCGTGTTTTCGGAAAGCGAATCAATGTAGTATTTGCTTTGTCCGAAAGCGATGTTTAGCATAAATTTTCCCTGTGGCGTTGGTTCAAACCAAAATGTTGAAAATTTTAACGCTTGCAAATGCCCGCAGTCTACAAGATAAATTATTTTTCCGCCGTCAACAGAATTGCGCGCCAGCCTGTCAGGATGCCATGCCAAAATTCCGTTAGCTTCGCCTTTTTCAATTCGTTTTATCATTTCGTTGAAAATTGGTCTGCCCGGAATTTTGGCAGATTGTTTTTCAATTAACTCATCAACAATTTCTAAATTTTCCTTTTCGGCAAAATCGCGCAATTCAGCGATTTGGTCTTCAATAGACCTGACTTGTCGTTCTTCCTCATCTGTGGACTTGCGGGCATATAAAAAGAATTTTTGCATAAATTTGTTTTGTTTAATTTTAATCAACTTAAATGGCCGCCCCGGTGCACTCAATCCAAGTTGCCTTGAACTGTCCGAGACGGCCATTGAAAAAGACAACTTGTTCGACTGAGTGCAATTTTATTATATCACAGCCAGAAGAAAAGCAAAAATTCTTTTTATCGGGCAAAGCAAATACTAAACCTCGTTTTGGCAAATCGCGAGGCGCGCCAAAGCGCGCCGAGCGGAACGGATTTCCCCTCACAAAAACACTGGGCGGCCATTTCAGCCGCCCACGATTTCGTCGGGAAAAAAGAAAAAAGTTTTATCGTTGCGTATCTTTACGACGAAGTTAGAACCTATTTTGTAGAAAACTCCTAAAATTTCCCGCCCCGCCAGCTGGCGGGGCGGGCAGAAACAAAATCGGAAAAATCGGCTCGGGTGCAAAAAATTCTTTTGGGGTGTGGGGCAAAAGGAAATTTTTTGCGTCCTCGCCGCCGCGAAATTTTTTTATAATTAGATACAGCCCCTTGATTTTTTGTTAAAAAGGGGTCAAACTTAAATAATAGGTTATTTTCAATAGGCAGGCGAAAGAACAATGGAAAATAAAAAAGATTTAATAATTGGTATAATTGTTTTGGTAGTTATAGGAATTAGCGTTCTCTATACTATTTTTACAGAACCCATTTCTAATAAAATCCCTACGGCTGAAGAGGAAAAGGCCTTAGAGAAAAAAATTTTGGATAGATATGGAAGTTGGGAAAACGCAGAATACCAAGCACAACAAAATGAACAGGAATGTTTTAATCCACCACTTTGTAGATAACAAAAATTTATGAAACAGTTTATAAAAATTTATATTTCTATATTCATTGGATTTTTTTTACCAACTCTCTTATTTTATTTGTGGATGGTCATTTTTGGTGGACGAGAAGGAATTAGTGTGGGCAAACTTTTTTATATGATCTCTATTTTTTCTGTTATATGTTCTGTTGTAATTGGTTCGGCAATGCTCCTCTTAAATATTTTCAGAAAGAAATTTAAAATTTATAAATGGGAAAGTATAATAATTTGGATTATCGCTGTTTTGACCCCGATAGCGGTTATTAGTATCTCTGGTCAAAAGGGCATGTCTTTATCTAAAAATTTAGTTGGACAGTTTTTAGATATTTTATTCGGTGTATTTCTTAACACTCTTGTGTTGGCGACTATATTTATTTTGCTTAATTGGTTGCACAAAAAATTAAAAATTAAATTTCCTCAATTATTAAATTTTAATAACACTTCTGTGAAAATTTTTTTAAAAGAAAACTGGTTCAAATTAATAATTTGCATAGCGATAGCCTTAATTGGTTTTTCTATTTTTTATTATTTTGTAGTTTTAGGAACGCAAAAAAATCAATCTTCTATAGAAGCGAAAGAGGAGGAAATAAGATTAAAACAAGAAAAGCAGTCAGTAGAATTTAATCAACAAAAAGAGGAAGAAACTGCGAAAAACTTAAACGCAGAAAATTTAGTTGGTTGCTTAAACACCGCAGAAATCAATCGTAATACAGATGTTAAATATTGGATTGATTGGGGAGACCCATATTGTAAACAATACAGCGGGGACGCGGGGCTGTATGGCCATTGCTTAGATGAGTTGCAAAAGAATATTGACAAAGTTAAAGCACAGGAGTCGCAGGCCAAAAATGATTGCTATAAACGATACCCCCAAAATTAAGTCTAAAATTCAGTTTGTGCGGGAGAGATATATCTATAATCTAAAAAGATAAATGATTTTATACCCAAAAGATTTTATAAAAGAAGTTTTAATCAAGGAAATAGGAGATATTGCTAATAAGCACGCTTATTTATCCTTTACTTTAATTTGTTGTGGAATTGAGTTTCTCGGAAAATGTTTAGATACTCAAGTCGAAGATTTTAATGAATATAAACAAAATAGTGGAGAGCAGTTTAAATGTGCAATAATTAAACTATTTCCAAATAAATATCATGATCATTGCCAATTGTTATGGCAAGGACTACGCAATGGATTAGTGCACGCAAACACGCCAAAATCTCAGATAGGATTATTTAGTAAAAATGATGAAATTTATTATAAAATTTTGTATGAACAACACCCCGTTTTTGATAAAAAAGAAGATAAACTAATAATTGGAGTAGAATATTTTTATGACGATTTTGTAGAGGCGTGTAAAAAAATTTTAGAAATGGAGTTTTCGGCAGACAAAATGAATAAGCCCTTATTGAACACTCCATCAAAATAATTTAAAAAAATTTCGCGGCGGCGAGGACGCAAAAAATTTCCTTTTGCCCCACACCCCAAAAGAATTTTTTGCACCCGAGCCGATTTTTCCGATTTTGTTTCTGCCCGCCCCGCCAGTTGGCGGGGCGGGAAATTTTAGGAGTTTTCTACAAAATAGGTTCTAACTTCGTCGTAAAGATACGCCATGATAAAATTTTTTTCTTTTTTCCCGACGAAATCGTGGGCGGCCGAAATGGCCGCCCAGTGTTTTGTAAGGGGAAATCGTTTCCGCTCGGCGCGCTTTGGCGCGCTTCGCGATTTGCCAAAACGAGGTTCAATCCGCTTCCTTGAAAAGTGGTTTCTCGTTTGATTTGGGTGCCATTTTTTGATAAAGTAATCTAATGGCTTTAAAACAAATTTTTGAATATGTATTTCCCCAAAAAAGATTTAACAGGGCGTTGATAATTTTGATTACATCAAATACTGCGATGGTTTTTGTTATAGGCTTGTTAACTCCTTTTTATGCGGTTTTTGTGCAGAAAATAGGAGGGAATATTGCTTCGGCCGGATTTTCATGGGCAGTTTTTTCAATTGTAGCGGGAGTTCTTACGCTCCTATTTGCTAAATGGCAACTCAAAGTAAAAGAACAAGAGCTATTGTTGGCTTTAGGATATTTAATCCGTGGATTAGTTTTTTTAAGCTATGCCTTTATGGGCAGTATTGCTCAATTAATATTTACACAAGTTCTTTGGGGTGTTGGAGCTGCCCTTGGAACGCCTGCTTTTGATGCCGTCTATAGTGCGCATACCAACAAGGAAGATTCAATAGTTCAATGGGGCCAATGGGAAGGTATCGCCGCTATAGCCACAGGATTAGCCGCTATCGTCGGCGGTATTTTAATTCAGGAGGTAGGATACCCGGTTGTCTTTATAGGAATGGCTGTTATATGCTTTTTGCTCGGAATATATATCTGGAAGCTTCCCCGGGAAGTTTTATAAAAAATAATCTCTTAATTTATTCCAAAAACAATGGATCAGTTTTGGTCAATTATTATCGGAGTATTAGTTTTAACCAGCATAATAGTGTTTGGTTTTATTTTTTTTCAGGTGCATGAGTAACAGGCATCCTTAGTTTCTGATTTAAAATACAGAACTCAGATTCTTTCGGAGAGCTTTAAAGAATCAATAGAACCTATATATATTGCAAACTCCAAGACTTCTTTGCAGAAAATTTTAGACAAATTTGCTGACAAGCAGAGGTTAATGGATTAGCGGTATATGACAATAAGGGAAATGTTGTGGCATCTTCTGCCGGGCTTTCAGACAAAATAGTTAATAGCGCAACTCCAACCAAAGAAATGGACGCAGACAATGCCTCTGGTAATTTTGTGGTAGCAGAAAACAACAAAGTTTATGAGTTTATAAATCCAATGCATCAGGACAATGCAGTTATCGGGGCCATTATGGTCGTGCAAAATGCCGACTATATAGGATCAGATGTAAATAAAATTTGGACAACCAATCTTCTGCGTTTGTTTTTACAGGTGTTGGTTTTTGCTACTGCGGCAGTTCTTGTGCTTAGATGGTTGATTCTTAGGCCTATTCTAAAAATGATTAAGTTTATAAAATCCATTCGTTCGGGAAATATAGAACAGGGATTTGACGGCTTAGAAAAACACTCTTTCTTTAGGCCATTAGCCGATGAAATCGCTAAAATATCAGACAGTTTATCAAGAGCCGGATCAGCGGCTTCAGAAGAGGCAAGGCTGAGGATGGAAAAATTAGATACTCCATGGACTGCGCATTTTGTATTGACATAGTTTTTTGTGTTATAATTAAAAAATAATTATTAAGAAATAAAAAAAATGAATAATAAAGTTATTTTGATAGTTGTTTCTGCGATAGCGTTACTGCTTATTGCAGCCGCAAGTTGCTTTTATGTTGGATTTCTTGTCGGCGGTAGAAATGGTTTTATAGCCGGAAAAGAGCAGGGTTTTAAGGATGGGCAAAAAGCGACGCTGGAAATTAGAGACATGGCAAACCCATATGCCGAGTTAGAAGCCGTGGCAAATCCTTTTCAGCAAGAGTACGAAAACCCTTTTTAATTAAAATTATTAATTTAAAAATATGAGAATTAATAAATTATTATTTATATTTTTCATTCTTTTTGTGTCGATACCTATCACAACCTTTGCCGCCAATTTAGATAACGTTAATTATCCGATTGCTGCGCTTGGCAATTGTGATTTCAAACAAGCTTGCCACGATTATTGCAACAAAGAGGAAAACCATTTAGCTTGCATTGAGTTCGCAAAAAATAAAGAAATATACAGTGATGAAAAAGCTGACAGGATGGCGAACATGGAAAAATTTAAAAGGGGAATGGAGTCAGCGTTTGAGGATACTCCTGGTGGATGTGTTTCCCCTCGCGAATGTGATGCCTATTGCAGGATAGAAGAGCATTTGGATGAATGTCTAAATTACAGTGTTAAAATTGGTCACGCAACTCAAGAAGAAGCAGATAAAATAAGAGAAAAAGCAAACAAGGGCGGACCCGGAGGGTGCAAGTCAAAAGAAACCTGTAAAGGATATTGTACTATGCCCGAGCATTTTGACGAATGCGCAAATTTTTTGGTTGAAGACGGGAAACTTTCGGCGGAAGATGCAAAATTTGCCGCCGAGGCAATGCGCGAAGCCGAAGAGTTTAAAAACCAAAAACCTGCGGAAGTTAATCAGAAAAAAGCTGCTGAAATTTTGAAAATTGGCTCAGGTCCTGGCGGATGCGTTAATGTGGAGGAATGTAGTAAATTTTGCTCTGGACCAGAGCATATGGATGAGTGTCTCGCATTTGCGCAAAAGAATAATTTGATTGCGCCTGAAAATTTAGAAAAAGCAAAGAAATTGATGGCCGCTGGAGGACCTGGGGGATGCAGGGGACAAACAGAATGTAAAGCTTATTGCAATCAGGAGGAGCACAGCCAGGAATGCATGGATTTTTCTCTTAAAAACGGGACTATGACTCAAGGGCAATATGATAAAATGAATAAATTAAGGAATATGATGGAAAAAACTAGTCAACCGCAGGCTGCCAGGCCAGGAGGATGCAAAACAGATGAAGAGTGCAACAAGTATTGCACTGATTCCTCTCGCATAGAGGAATGTATTGATTATGCGCTTGGCGGAGGAAGACTTAATGGAGAAATAATCAAAAATATGATGGGTAAAAGCGAGAGCGCTCGCCAGAAGTTTGAGGAAATGAGGCAAGAATTAGAAAAATTTAATCAATCAGAAGGCGGGCAAATGCCTCCAGCGGGCGGAGTAGGTGGCCAGGGAGAAAAATATCAAGTGCCGCCGAATACGGCTCGACCACCTGTTCAGGGCGAAGGTAATTATGGTCCGCCAGAGGGATACGGCCCGCCACCAGGAAATTATGGCCCTCCACCTGGATACAACGGCCAAATGCCGCCTCCGGAAGTTATACAAAAAATGATTCAAGGCGGCCAGATGCCGCCAGAGGATTTTCGGCCCGGTGAACAGTCGTCTCCTGGTTATCAACCAGGTCAACAACCTCCGCCACCAAGCAGTTTTATTATAAACAAGGATTCTCTTGTCGGCTCATTAATTGATGCCGCATTCAAATTTTTTACCAAACGTTAAAATATGGCTCAACGAGTTGAGCCATAAAACCGCCTTTTAATTGAGGTGGTTTTTTGATAGGATAAATTAATATGAAAAACAAAGCACGAGTTACCACTGAATACAAGGGGGCATATAAAGTTAAAAATGAACACGGAGAATTTCTGGCGAAAGTCACCGGAAAGCGGATTTTTGATGCTTTATCCAGAGAGGACTATCCTGCTGTGGGAGATTGGGTAATTATTGAAGAACTTCCAGAACAGCAAGCAGTGATCAAGAAAATTTTACCAAGAAAAACAGTAATAAAAAGAATGCATAAAGACAGGAGCAGAATCGGCGGAAAAAATGAAACGCAAATTATAGCGACCAACATTGACGTTGCTTTTGTTGTGGAATCGGTTGATAGAGATTTTAATCTGAATCGTTTTGAAAGGTATTTTGCCATAGCTAAAGACGGAGGCGTAAAGCCTACCATTATATTAAATAAAATAGATTTAATCTCTAAAGAAGAATTAGATATAAAATTAGCTCAAGTAAAGAATAGATTTAATGATGTTGATTTTATTCCGACTAGTATTATTACCGATGAGGGGTTGAGTGAATTAAAAATGTATATGAAAAAGGGAAAAACATATTGCTTCCTTGGCTCTTCCGGGGTTGGTAAGTCTTCTTTAATTAACAAACTGCTTGGAGAAAATATCATAAAGACGGAAAATATAAGTATTAGCACGGGGAAAGGGAAGCATACTACAACAAGCCGAGAAATGTATTTTCTGGAAAATGGCGCTATTGTTGTAGATAATCCGGGAATGCGAGAAGTAGGAATGACGGATACGGGCTTAGGCATAGATAATTTATTTGACGAAATAATGATTTTAGCCAAAAATTGCAAATATGTTGATTGCATACATATTCACGAGCCGGGATGCAAGGTATTGTCTGCTGTAAAATCTGGAGAATTGGATAAAGATAAATATTTAAATTACGTCAGCTTAAAAAGGGAAGTCGAACATTATGAAATGACTAAACTTGAAAAAAGAGAGAAAGATAAACAATTTGGTAAATTTGTTAAAAATGCGAAAAAAGAATTAAAAAAATATAAGCATTAGTATGGAAAAAGATAAAATAAAAAAAATTGTAAGAGATGCATATAAAGAAATAGCCGTTAGTGGCGCGGGCTGCGGGTGCAGCTGCAATCGCGCAAAAAATATCTCAAAAAGCATTGGATATTCTGATGAAGAGTTAAAAATAGTGGGCGAGGCTAACCTTGGCTTGGGATGTGGAAACCCTTTGGCTTTTGGAAAAATAAAAGAAGGAGATACTGTATTGGATTTGGGTTCTGGGGCGGGGATTGATGCAATTTTAGCTGCTCAAAAAGTAGGAGAAAAAGGTAAAGTTATTGGCGTAGATATGACAAAAGAAATGATAGAGAAAGCAAAAGAAAATGCCAAGAAACAGGGCGTTAAAAATGTAGAGTTTTTGTTGGGTGAAATAGAAAACCTGCCGCTTAAAGATAATTCAGTTGATACAATTGTTACAAATTGTGTTGTAAACCTAACGCCCGACAAAGCAAAAACATTTAGCGAGGCATATAGAGTTTTAAAATCGGGCGGAAGAATTTATTTATCTGACATTGTTTTACTGGAAGAATTAACAGAAGAACAAAGGAATAATAAAAAGCTTATTTCCGGCTGTGTGGCAGGCGCTTTATTGAGAGATGATTATTTAAACAAGATAAGGGAAGCTGGATTTGGTGTGAAGATTTTATATGAAAATACCGGAATTAGTAAGGAGCAGTACAATGGAATACCCCTAGAAAGCATAATGGTTGAGCTAACTAAATAAATCTACAGTACTATTAATAAATTATTAACCTTTTAAAAATATAATTAAAAATGATGGAAGATAATTATATAAAAAAAGACGGATACAAAAAAAGGCCATTGTGGCAATGGATTTTATTGTACGTTGTGGCAGCCGGAGCTGCTTATGGTTTGATATATTATTTTTTCTTCGGGAAAAATAATGACTATGTTTATAATCAAAGTCAGAACCAAACCAATAATCAGCAAAACACCGGTGCGATATCCAACGATTATTTTTTAAATTTAAGTAATAATGGGCTAACAAGTTTATCACAATCTATTTTTGACCAAACAAATTTACAGGAACTTGATATATCGAACAATTCGCTTACTGGCGCCATTCCTGCTGAAATAAGAAAACTAAAAAATTTAATAATTCTTAATGCCAGTTATAATCAAATGACTGGTGTGCCTGCAGAAATTGGCCAATTATTAAATTTGCAAGTTCTTGATTTGTCCTACAATCAAATAACTGGTTTGCCCAATGAACTGGGAAATTTAAAAAATTTGAAAACGTTAAATTTATCTGGTAACGCATATTCTCAGCAAGACCTTAATGGCATACGCAGCAAGCTTCCGACAACTGTAAATATTATTATAAGCCAGTAGCGCATTTTACGGAAAACGCTTTTATATGAGGCGTTTTTTGTTTAACGCAAAGTTAATTATAATTTTGTATTCTAAATTTAAGAATTAAAAATAAAAAAATGCCAGTTTTGGAAGCATCTCAAATATTATTTAATTTTATAATATCGTCCGCGGTAGTTGTTATAACAATATTTATCAGTTTAATAGCAGTTGATGCTATAAAGCTTCTCAAAACCGTTAGAAAATTTTTAGAAAGCGTTTTAAACTTATCAATTGTTTCAAAATTTTTTAAGAAAAAAAATAAGTAAAAATAAAAATATGTCAAAAGGTAATACATTAAAATTTTTAGAGGGAGCTGCCGTGGGGCTGGCTTTAGGCGTGGCAGCTAATATGTTTTTAGATTCAAAAAAGGGAAAAGCATTAAAAAACGACATAGAAAGCATAATGGCAGATTTTTATAAATATGCTTCTCCTAAAGTTAAAAAAATAAAAAAATTGGGTGAGAAAGAATATAAAATATTTATGAAAGGCGCGGCAGAGAATTATGCCAAGCTAAAAAAAATATCCGGCAATATGGCAGAGCAAATTATAGAAAAAGCCCAAGAATCATGGGAGAGCTTTTCCAATAACCAGCAAGAAAAATAATTTTTACAAAGCCACCTTTTATTTTGGGCGATTTTTTAGTATAATTATCAAATTAATTAATACAAATATGAAAATTGCTTTTTTTGAAATAGAGGATTGGCAAAAAGATTATTTAATAGAAAAACTCGCAGGTCACGAGCTGTCTTTTTTTACAGAGCCGCTGTCTTTAGAAAATATTAGCTCGGCAACGGGTTGCGCCATAATTTCTCCATTTATTTATTCTCAAATTAATAAAGATATTTTGCAAAAACTTCCCGATTTAAAAATGGTCAGCACGCGCTCAACCGGGTTTGACCATATTGATATTCAAAAAGCAGAAGAAAACAAAATTGCTGTGTGTAATGTGCCGTATTACGGTGAAAATACGGTGGCCGAACACACCTTTGCGCTCATTACGGCTTTATCGAGGAAATTAACTGACTCTGTTGAGCGGGCCAGAAAGGGGGACTTCACTTTAGACGGATTGCGGGGATTTGATTTAAAAGGTAAAACTTTAGGCATTATTGGAACAGGCCACATTGGTCTGCATGTTGCCAGAATTGCCAATGGTTTTGAAATGGAAGTTTTGGCTTTTGATACGAAACCGGATAAAAAATTGGCTAAGAAAATAGGATTTAAATATGTTGATATGGAAAATTTGCTGGCAAAATCCGATATTATAACCTTGCATATTCCAGACAACGAATCAACGCATCATTTAATCAATTCAACAAACATAAATTTAATTAAAAAGGGCGCATATTTAATAAATACTGCGAGAGGCGGATTAATAGAAACGCAAGCTTTACTGAAGGCGCTATCCGGCGGAATTTTAGCGGGAGCGGGTTTAGATGTTTTAGAAGAAGAATGTTTTGTAAAAGAAGAGGCCCAGCTTTTATCAAAAGAATTTCCTAAAACTTGTGATTTAAAAACTGTTTTGCAAAATCACATTTTATTACAGCAGAAAAATGTTATAATAACTCCTCATAATGCCTTTAACTCGCGGGAAGCTTTAAAAAGGATTCTTGATGCAACCGTAGAAAATATAAATGGTTTTAAGGCAAACAAACTCATAAATATTGTGAAGAAATAAATAATTAAAATGAAAAAAAACGTTTCTTTGGCAAAAAAATCATTGGATTACCATAAAAAGCTGAATGGAAAAATTGGCATTTTTTCTAAAGCGCCGCTAAAATCTCTGGAAGATTTACAACTTTCGTACACGCCGGGCGTGGGAGCTGTGAGCGCTTTTTTGTCGCTTCATAAAGATCAAATAAAAAAATATACAATTAAAAAAAATGCCGTTGCCGTGGTTTCGGACGGTTCGGCGGTATTGGGTTTGGGAAACATCGGCGTTGAGGGAGCTTTGCCTGTAATGGAAGGAAAGGCAATGATTTTTAAAGAGTTTGCAAATATCGATGCTTTTCCAATAGTTTTAGACACGCAAGATGTTGAGGAAATTATAAAAACCATCAAGCATATTGCTCCGGTGTTTGGCGCAATAAATTTGGAAGACATTTCCGCGCCCCGTTGTTTTGAAATTGAAAAAAGGCTTCAAGACGCGCTGGATATTTTTGTAATGCACGATGACCAGCACGCAACAGCAATTGTTGTTTTGGCCGGGCTGATAAATGCTTTTAAGGTTGCAAAAAAAGATTTGAAAAAGAGTTCAATTACAGTTATTGGAGCAGGTTCAGCTGGAACCGCAGTAACTAAGCTTTTATACGCTTATGGGGTCAGAAATATTATTGTGGTGGATACAAAGGGAATTTTATCTAAGTGCAGGGGAAATATGCTAGCTCATCAAACAGAGCTGGCTGATATAACAAATGAAAACTGCAGAGAAGGAACGCTTCAAGATGCTTTTGTAAAAGCCGATGCAGTCGTGGGGCTTTCTGCGCCCAATATTATAAAACCAGAATACATAAAAACAATGAATGAAAGGCCGATTATTTTTGCTTTGGCAAATCCGGTGCCCGAAATAATGCCCGGCATTGCCAAAAAAGCCGGCGCATTTATTGTTGCCACGGGCCGGTCGGATTTTGAAAACCAGGTGAATAACGCTTTGGTTTTTCCCGGAATTTTTCGCGGAGCTTTGGATTATAACATAAGAAAAATAACCGATGAAATGCAAATTAACGCAGCCAAAAAACTTGCAGGAATTATAAAAAATTCAAAAGCCAATAATATTATTCCATCAATTTTTAACCCAAAAATTGTCAAAGCCATTGCTTTAAGCCTGAAACATGAAGTTTAACCGCGAGCAAGTTATTATTGGGAGAGTTAAAGCTTTTTATTGGGAAAAAAATAAAACCCAGAAAAAAGTTATTATTTTCCTGCACGGTTTTCCGGGAAACCATAAAATTGTAATTGATATGGCGCGCAATTTTAAAAACTTTAGGGTAATAATTCCCGATCTGCCCGCATGCGGACTGTCAGATCCTTTAAATGAAAAACATACTTTAAATAATTATGCAGACTGGGTAAACGAACTTTTAAAAAGTTTATCTGTAAATAAAGCAGTTGTTGTTGGATATTCTTTTGGCTCAAGAGTTGCTTTGACTTTTTGTGAATCTTATGAAAAAGCAGTTGAAAGGTTGGTTTTAATAACCCCGGTTGTAAAAGCAGATAGTTTGATTGCCAGGATTGCTCTTTTAGAATATGAGATTGCCGAAGTTTTGCCCGATTTTTTACAGAAAACATGGCTCAATAATAGGGTATATCATACGGCCAGTAACATTATAATATTTAAATCTGCCAGTAAAAAAAGGCGCGAGAAATTAATACTGGCAGACAAAAAAGAAACAAACCATTTGTACCCAAGAGCTAATATTGAATTATTTAATGAATTTTTAAACTCAAAGCCAATATCAAAAGGTCCAAGAATTACCGCAAAAACTTTATTGATTGCCTGCGATAAAGACGAGGTTGCAACTGTAAAAACAGTTGAAGAATTAATGGACAGGTTTTCCAATGCTGCAATGGAAATTATAAAAAATTCAGGTCATATTGTCCCGGCCGAAAGGCCCATAAAAACAGCAAAAATTATTTTAGACTGGTTAAATAATTAATATTATTAAATAATAAATATATGGATATTTTTGTATATTATATTTTAGGAGTTGTGGTTATAATTGCGCTTTCGGGAATTAGAGTTATCAAAGAGTATGAAAGGGCGGTTATTTTCTTTTTGGGAAAACAAACTAATATTCGGGGTCCGGGCTTAATATATTTGATTCCCATTTTTGAACAAATGGTCAAAGTAAGTTTTAGAACAGTAACGATGGGAATTCCTTCGCAGAAAATCATTACAAAAGACAATGTGTCTATTGATATTGCAGCTGTGGCATATTACCACGTGGTTGATCCAAAAAAGGCGGTTATTGCCATTGAGGATGTTTTTTCTGCTGTGAACCAAATAAGTCAAACAACTGTAAGAAATGTGGTTGGGCAGTTTATGCTGGATCAGCTTTTGTCGCAGACTTCAGATATTAATAACCAGATAAAAAACGTTATTGATAGTCACACAGAACCTTGGGGAGTGCAAGTGACCGCAGTTGAAATTAAGGATATTTTTTTACCAGAAAATATGCAGAGAGCCATGGCAAAAGAAGCTGAAGCAGAACGAGAGAGGAGGGCAAAAATTGTGGCAGCTCAGGGAGAATTTCAGGCCGCTGAAAAGCTTGGCCAGGCAGCTGATCTAATTGCCGCTCATCCTGTTGCCTTACAGCTTAGAACATTACAGACAATGGCGGAAATAAGCGTTGAAAAAAATTCAACTATTATTTTTCCGGCACAATTTATGACAACAGTAAAAGAGGCGATTGAGTCCATAAAGTCTGATAATTTAAATAAATAACCAGTAAAACAAAAGCACCCGTACGGGCGCTTTTGTTTTATGAGAATTAAGAAAGGTGTTTTGAGACCAATTTTGTCATTTCAAACATATTTACTGTGGCCTTTCCGCCGAAAACTGATTTTAGTTTATCATCGGCGTTTATGTTTCTTTTGTTTTTTGGATCCTGAAGCCCGTTCTTTTTTATGTAAGCCCAAAGTTTTTTTACGACTTCAGACCTCGGCATCGGACCCTTTCCTACAACTGCTTCTAAATCTGCTGTGAGCTTTAGCGGCTTCATAAAAGCCGAGTTTGCTTTTCCTGGCATAATATTTTAAAACTCGAAATTCGAATATCGAAAGTCGAAACGCGTTTTTGAATTTTTTTTGAAAATTCTAATTTGTTTCGGATTTCGGATTTCGGATTTCGGATTTAGTTTTTTTATTATCTATTGTGATAATATCATACAATACAAGCAAAAACAACTATTTTGTGTTATAATACTAAAATATTATGTTAACTTGGCTTTTTGTAATAATTTTAGCATATTTATTTTTCAGCCTGGCTTATCTTGGCGATAAGCTTGTTTTGTCCGGCCCGCCAAAACCCGCGTCTTATACTTTTTTTGTTGGCATATTTAGCGTGGTAATGGCTTTGTTGCTGCCATTCGTCGGTTTTGCTTTGCCAAGCAGCGCGCTTTTGCCGTGGATTATTATAACCGCAATTGTTTATGTAACGGGACTCTACTCAATGTTTTGCGCTTTAGAAAAATTTGATGTTTCTAAAGTAATGACAACAATTGGAGCCACTCAGCCAATTTTTATTTTTGTTTTGGGCTGGCTATTTTTTGGGTCGGGAACGATGGGCAAAACAAATATTTTTGCTTTTGTTCTTTTGCTTTTGGGAAGCGTTATAAGCTCTTTTGAAAAGAGCCGGAAAGCAACAGGGGAATATTTAAAAATTACAATTTTTTCGTCGCTGATGTTTTCTTTAGATTATATTTTGCAAAAAAACATTTATACTAATGCGGATTTTTGGCACGGCTTCATATGGATTAGACTGTTTGTATTTTTAATTGCCTTGTTTTTTCTTTTTAGCAAAAAAGCGCGAAAAGATATTTTTGCGAAAAGGGGAGTTTTAGATAAAAAAAACCGGATAGTTTTTTTCTTTTCGCAAACATCCGGAGGAATTGCAAATGTTTTGCAGAGCTTTGCTATTTTTTTGGCACCGGTGGCTTTTTTGCCCATACTGAATTCGTTGCGAGGCATACAATATATTTTTCTTTTTCTGATTGTTTTATTTTTTTCAGTTTTTTTGCCGAAAATTTTAAAAGAAGAAATATCTGGAAAAATTATTTTGCAAAAAATTGTTTCTATAATTTTAATTGCGGCGGGCTTAGCTTTCTTGGTTTTTTAAGGTGAAAATTTAAAATAAAACAAGCGGGGTGTCGCGTGTGACACTCCGCTTTCTGTTGAGCATTGGTAGCCCCATTGGGTTTATGAGCGAGAAATTTCGCGCGCTTGAACCATGTCGTCCTCCATGTCGAAAAGCGGATTACAATACTCAATTAGAATTAGGCCGTTTTCATCGGGATCTGCGGCCACTTTTGCCACAAGGCCGTTGCGTTCGTCCACAACGAGTTCGCCGATAAAAAACATGGATTCTCTAACGTCGCTTTCGGTAATTACGCTCGCCATTTCAGACTCCTTTTGTCTTGAGGTTAGCGTATTTTCAATGACCTGCCACATTTAAATATTACCACAATTTTATAAAAAAACAAGCAATTTGGGGGTGTTGCTTTTGTCTACAAAAAGGGGTAAAATAAGAGAATATCATGAGAAATAATATAATTATAAATGACGAAAAAGAGCAGGAATTAATTTTAGATCTGCAAAAACGTACAGACATTAAGGCAGAAAGAATTAAACGGCTTTTATCTTTGCCCGACCTCACAAAGAAAGAAAATTCTCCTGTAAAAATTATAAATGATAAAATATTGGAGCTACCAATATGGGCTGATTTTGATATAGTTGATATTCCTAAAATTGTAACTGTTCAAGACGATTTCGATCTTTTAAATACGCCAAAGGACCATCCAAGCAGAAGAGAATCAGACACTTATTATTTGGATAAAACTCATATTTTGAGAACCCAGATGACCGTGATGTGGCCTTATTATTTTAGAGATAAAGAAGTTTTGGAGAGATTAAAAAAAGATGGTGAAGTCGGATCGCTGTCACCGGGAATTGTTTGGCGCAAAGACGAAATTGACCGTAAACATTTTCCGGCTTTTCATCAAACAGATTTTTTGTATGTGTGCAGGAAAGATAAAAGAATTATTACGCTTAAAGAGCTGCAAGATGTTCAAGCAGATGCGGTAAGGACAATCTTTGGCGACATTGAATTTAGATTTTTAGTTGATACTTTTCCTTTTACCGACCCATCAACTCAAGTTGAAATAAATTGGGGAGGAAACTGGATTGAGATAACTGGAGCTGGGCTTGTGCATCCTAATTGTTTGAAAAATTTTGGATTGGATCCAGAAATTTATAACGGTTATGCCGGTACATTTGGATTGGACAGAGTTGCAATGGTAAAAATGGGAATTTCTGATATCAGAATTTTTTGGTCTGAAGACCAGAGAATTACGAGTCAGTTTAAAGATATAAATTCAAAATACAAAGAAGTCAGCAAATATCCTGAAACTTCGCGCGATATATCTTTTATAATAGACAAGAATATAAATTTAAATAATTATTACGAAATTGTAAGAGATTTTGCGGAAAATTTAATTGAAGAAGTAAAACTGGTTGACAGTTATGAAGATGACGCAAAGTTTGGCAATAATAAAAAAAGTTATACATTCAGAATTATTTACCGCAGTCCGGAAAAAACTTTAACCAATGAAGAAATTAATGTTATTCAAGAAAAAATCCGCATCAAAACAGCGCAAGACCTAAACGCAATTTTGCGATAAGTCTATTTGTATTGTCATTCCCGCGGAAGCGGGAATCCAGAGTACGCAGGTTAACACATGTTAACCTGAAAATTAAAAAAAACGTTGGTTATCACGTGATAACCTTAAAAATTATGAACGAAACACCAAGTAGCGAATCGCAAAATTTTGAGAGTGAAAATACCGATAAGGTTGAGAGGTATAAGGAGATGGTGGGTGATTCAAGGGCAATTTTTATTTTATCTGCCAGCGAAAGGGAAATAGGAAAAAGCGGAAAAAAATACAGGCCCGATTCTTATGGCGATTTGGACAATAAAAGCCTTTTGGCCGGAGGCCACGCCCGAGTTATAGCTGCAGCAGAAATCGGAAATTATTTTCCAGATATAAAATTGATAACAGACAGCGCGCCAGAGAAAGCAAAAGAATCTCTTGCAAAGATATACGCAGATGAACTTAAAAGGTTAGGAATCTCGGAGGCGCAAATTGATTTGGAGGAAAGATCAACAGATACCATCACTGAATTAGCTGAAATGATGAAAATTGCTAGAATAAACAATTGGGAAAAAGTTGCCGTACTTACATCGGGATATCATGTTGAGAGAGTATCTGAGATGTTAAGCCATCTAAAGGAAATTATAAAGAATATGGGTATAAAAGATGGAGAATTTGATAATGCTTGGGAATATTTTGATGGGGGAAACAAATTAGAAGTTCGTTTTTTGTCGGCAGAAGAAATACTCCCTTTAAGAAATATAAAGTACCAAGAAATTATAGATAAGGTCAGAGATTCTGAATCATACAAAAAAAGAGTGGCATCAGAAAAAAGGGGCATTCAGCAAATAAGAGAAGGAACTTATGGAGTAAAAAATAAAAACTAATTATGATGAAATTAAATATAAAAGAAAAAGATGAGGAAAATATTGAGGCAGAGCCCGTGAAGGCCGAGTTTGCAATGACTAAGGGGGCGAAAGAGCCTGCAAAAAAAGAAGAAAGAAAAACTGAAGTGAAAAAAGAAGAACCTAAAAAAGAATCTCCAAAAATAGAAGCGAAAAAAGTTAGAAAAGAAGGGGAGTACACTGCCAAAGACATTTATGTTTTAAAAGGATTAGAGCCCGTAAGATTACGTCCCGGAATGTACATTGGCTCTACTGGAATTGACGGCCTGCACCATTTAATTTGGGAAGTTGTGGACAATTGTTTAGACGAAGCAATGGCAGGATATGCCAAAAATATTGAAGTAACTTTACTGCCGAATAACAGGGTAAAAGTTTCTGATGACGGCAGAGGAATTCCGGTTGAAAAACATCCCGACACAGGAAAATCAACTTTGGAAACCGTTCTGACAACTTTGCACGCGGGAGGAAAATTTGGCGGAGAAGCTTATAAGGTTTCCGGCGGATTACATGGCGTGGGAATTTCGGTTGTATGCGCTTTGTCCACCTATATGCTGGCTGAAGTCAAAAGAGACGGGGGAGTGTACCAGCAGGAATATTTCAGAGGAGCGCCAAAAACATCAGTCAAAAAAATTGGAGACAGCAAAAAAACCGGAACAACACAGACTTTTGACGCAGACCCGCAAATTTTTTCAGAAATAAAATACGACCCAAAACGGATTTTGAACCATTTACGCCAGCAAGCATATCTGACAAAAGGGGTAAAAATAGCTTTTAAAGACGAAAGAATAAAAGGCGAAGAATCTTCCTACACATTCTATTTTGAAGGCGGAGTCGGCTCGTATGTAAAATATTTGGTTTTAGGAAATCATCCAAGGCATTCAAATATTTTTTCAATTTCAACGGAAAAAGACAATATTGCTGTTGAAGCAGCTTTTCAGTATACGCAGGAAATGGAGTGCACCGAAGAATCTTTCGCAAATAATATTTATACAGTTGAAGGCGGAACGCATATTTCCGGATTTAGAACTGCGCTGACAAGATCATTAAATGACTATGCAAGACGCGAAGGATTTTTAAAAGAAAAAGATGAAAATTTTTCAGGAGACGATGTTAGGGAAGGTTTGACCGCGGTTGTTTCTGTAAAAATTAGAACTCCGCAATTTGAAGGCCAGACAAAAGCAAAACTGGGAAATCCCGAAGCAAAACCAGCCGTAGAAGCAGCCACGGCTGAAGGTTTGTCTGATTATTTGGAAAGAAATCCATCTGACGCAAAGTCTATAATTGAAAATTGTTTACTGGCAACCAAAGCCAGATTGGCTGCAAAGGCAGCAAGGCAAACAGTTTTGAGGAAGGGCGCCCTGGAGGGTTTGGCGTTGCCCGGAAAATTAGCAGACTGTCTTTCCAGAAAACCAGAAGAATCTGAAATTTATATTGTTGAGGGAGATTCCGCCGGCGGTTCATCAAAACAAGCCAGAGACAGGCGGTTTCAGGCAATTTTGCCTTTGCGCGGGAAAATTTTAAATGTAGAGCGCGCCAGGCTGGACAAAATGTTGGCTTCAAAAGAAATTAAAGCTTTAATCATTGCCATGGGCACGGGCATTGGCGAAGATTTTGACATTGAAAAATTGCGCTATCACCGTATTGTAATTATGACCGATGCCGATGTTGACGGAGCTCATATTCGCACCTTGTTGCTGACATTTTTTTACAGGCATTTTAAACCTGTTGTTGACGCTGGCCACATTTACATTGCACAGCCGCCTTTGTATAAAATTTCTTTTGGAAAAAATGCGCAGTACGCGTATTCAGACGGCCAGCGCGATAAGATTGTAAAAGAAATGGGAAAATCTACCGCTTCAATCCAGCGATATAAAGGCTTGGGAGAAATGAATCCCGAACAGCTTTGGGAAACAACAATGAATCCTGAAAACCGCACGTTGCTGCAAGTGGCCGTTGAGGAGGCTCACGAAGCAGATAAAACTTTAGACATTTTAATGGGGGAGGAAGTTGAACCTCGCAAAAAATTCATTCAAACCCACGCCAAAGCAGCCAGAAACATAGACATTTAAGCTAATATTTGTAAAAACCGCGCGCTATTGACACGCGGTTTTTATTATGCTATAATTAAATAATAAGATAAGAGGAGGGTTTATGGACAATCTTGACGCGTTAGACGATTTGTCAGCGGGCAACCCGTCCCAGCCTCAGCCAGATTGGGTTGAGGAAGACATTATCTTTCATCGGCAGCAAGACCCCTTTCCTGACCATCGGGAAGACGAAGAGGCCATAACCGCTAACACGTAAGCGGATGCTGTTGAGAAGGTTTGGCCCTGCGAAGTTGCAATTTGCGCTCGTGGGGCTTTTTTATTATTTTGTGGTATAATAGTTTAAAGCCTTGACTTAAATGCAGGATTCGGCTATCATAAAAATAGATAGCCCCGCTTGCGGGGTTTTAAAAAACATGGCAATTACACAAAAAGCAAATATATTTTTTAAGGAAGTTTTGGTTGAAATGAAAAGAGTAAGCTGGCTTTCGCAGAAAGATGTTTTAAGGTACACACTAATTGTATTGGGAGTTACAATTGGCTCGGCTGCATTTTTGGGGGGATTGGATTTTATTTTTACAGAAATAATTAAAAGATTTATCCTAAAATAAAATGGCAAAGCAACAAATAGAACAAGACCGAAATTGGTATGTTATACATACTTATTCCGGGTATGAAGACGCAGTTGCAAAAAACCTCAAACAGAGGATCGAATCTTTGGCAATGGAAGATAAAATTTTTAACGTGATTGTCCCCAAAGAAAAGAAAATAAAAATTAAAAACGGAAAAAGAAAAACAGTTGAAGAAAAAATTTATCCAGGCTACGTGCTTGTGGAAATGGTTGTTACCGACGAGTCATGGTATGTTGTTAGAAATACGCCAAGAGTAACAGGATTTTTGGGGGCGGGGACAACGCCAATTCCGGTTTCAAAAGTTGAAATGGAAGACTTAATAAAGCGTATGGATGCGGGCGAGCCGGAGTTTACAATTGATTTTGAAATTGGAGCCACAGTAAAAGTTAATGACGGGCCGTTTAAGGGTTTTGAAGGAAAAGTTTCAGAAATTGACAAAGAAAGAGGGAAAATAAAAGTTTTGGTAAATATGTTTGGAAGAGATACGCCAGTGGAACTGGATTCTTTGCAAATCAAAAAAGTTTCTTAAATAACACTAATATACAAATTTTATAACTAATCTACAAAAACACTAATCTACAAATTCGTAATTCGGATTTTTGCAGATTAGGATAAAATTAGTAGATTAGTATTATACCCTAATGGCAAAAGAAATAAAAGCTATTGTAAAAATACAAATCCCAGCTGGTAAAGCAACTCCGGCGCCTCCAATTGGACCGGCCTTGGCCCAGCACGGTTTGAATATTGCGGAGTTTTGCCAAAAGTTTAATGCGGCAACTCAGCAATTGGCAGGTTACAAAATTCCGGCAGAAGTTACAATTTATAAAGACAGGTCTTATGTTTTTAAATTGAAAACTCCTTTGGCAGCCGAACTTATAAAAAAAGTAATTGGAATTGAAAAGGGAAGCGGAGTTCCAAACAAAACCAAAGTTGGAAAAATTACAAAATCCCAATTGAAAGAAATTGCCGAGAAAAAAATGCCCGACCTAAACACCACAGATATAGAACAGGCAATAAAAATTATTGCCGGCACCGCCAAAAACATGGGCGTGGAAGTAAAAGATTAAATCTAAATTAAACAATAAAAAGCAGTTCTGTAAAGAATTGCTTTTTATTTTACATAAGTGGTAGAATGGGTATACTAAAATTATTAAATTCACCCAGTTAGATAATTTTGCTTTGGCAAAATTAAAATCCCGAAGGATTTTATTTAACCGGGAAAAAAATATGGAAAATCAAAAACACGTTCGTCCATCATGGGATGATTATTTTTTAAATTTATTAGAGCCAATTGGAAGCAGGGGAAGCTGTGACAGAGGCAGGAGTGGAGCTGTAATTGTTGGGTCAGGTCACACAATAATTGCAACCGGATATGTGGGAGCTGCTCCGGGGCAGCCGCATTGCGACGAAGTTGGGCATATGATGAATACTGTTATTCATGAAGACGGAACCCAGTCTCAGCATTGCGTCCGAACCTTGCATGCGGAAGAAAATGCAATTTTGCAATGCGCGAAAGACGGTATAAGCGTTGCGGGCTCTACAATTTACACAAAAATGGTTCCTTGTTATAATTGCGCAATGAGAATTGTAAGAGTTGGAATTAAGAGGGTGGTTGCAACAAAAAGATATCATTCCGATCAATTGTCGGTAAAACTTTTTAGGGATGCAGAAGTTAATTTGGTAGTTATGGATAATGCCGTGGAAGAATACAAAAATCAAAGCAATACAGTGAATGATACGCCAAAAGAATTTAAAAGCATAAAAGAAATTTTTGTAGAACAGGGGAAAACAATAGATGTTAATAAAATAGAACAAGCTTGAATCATGGATAAAAATGACGAGCAAATTTTAGTGGTGCCGAGCGAAATTATTTTTGCTAAGGAAAAATGGCAAGGATTAAAAACAGACAATCTTGATTATTATTTGGATTTGATAAAAAATAATTGCCAGTTCAAAAGAAGGGGTGACATGGAAAATGATCCGTCTTTCCAACAGATAATTCCATATATGCTGTTTAGTTTTGGCGATAAATTTTTTGCTTATAATTATTTAAAAAACGCGGGAGAACAGCGTTTGGTAAACACAGACTACCAGCTCGGTGTGGGTGGCCATATAAACAAAGACGACATAAATGGAGACACAGACGTTTTGGAAACCGGCATGGCGCGAGAGTGGGAAGAAGAAGTGGATTTTAAAGGGAATTTTTTGCAAAAAAGATTGGTTGGCATAATAAATGACGACTCGCGCGAAGTGGAAAAAGTGCATTTGGGTTTGGTTTATCATTTTGTTGGAGACAGCCCAGAAATTCTTGTTAAAGAAACAGATAAAATGAAGGGCAAACTTTTTGACCTAAAAGATATTTCAGAAAATATCAGCCACAGCCCGTGGATGCAAATAGTCTACAAAAATTATTTATTTAAGTTTTTAAAAACTAAAAAAATTATCGGCGTAACCGGAGAAATTGGGGCGGGCAAAGATACTTTTTGCCAGTATGTAAAAGAAAACTTTCCAAATGTTTCTATCTTTAGATTTTCTGATGCGTTGACAGAAGTTTTAAAAATATTTTTTGATTCGGTAAAAAGGGATGACCAGCAATGGATCAGCACTCAATTAAGAGAAAGATTTGGTCAGGATATTTTGGTAAAAGCCTTGATTAAAAAAATAAACAATATAAGCGAAGGAGTAGTTATTTTAAATGGAGTTCGTAGGCCCGGAGATTTTACGGCTTTAAAACAAATTGCCGGAAAGCTTGTTTATGTAGGAGCTGACGTAAGAAAGAGATGGGAAAGAGTTGTGTTAAGAAAAGAAAAAGCAGATGACGATGTGCCTTTCGAAAAATTTTTAGAGCTGAGCGGAGCCGAAGCCGAGCAGCAAATTTCCGCAATTGGCGGACAAGCTGATTTTAGAATAGAAAACAACGGCTCAAAAGAAGAATTTTTTTCACAAATAAAAAAAGTAATAGATTTAATATAATGGAAAAAGGGAAATTTTTTGTGTTTGAGGGCATAGACGGATGTGGCAAAGCAACTCAAACAAGATTATTGACGGAGTATTTTGGGCAAGAGGGTTTTGACGTGGAAAAAATTGATTTTCCCCAGCACGGAGAGCGGTCTTCTGCTATGGTTGACGATTATTTGACTGGAAAATATGGAGAATCAAAATCTGTGCCGGAAAAGGTTGCCTCAATTTTCTACGCAACAGACAGATATGATGCCAGCTTCAAAATTAAAAAATGGTTAGATGAAGGAAAAATTGTGGTTTCGGACAGATATTTGGTTTCAAACATCGGGCACCAAGGTGGAAAGGTTGTAAATGACGCAGAAAAATGGAAAAATTATGTAAATTGGCTGTATGATTTGGAATACGGAATTTTCGGAATTCCAAAACCAGACTATACTTTTATTTTGAAAACTTCGGCGGAGTTTTCAATGAAATTGGCAAATAAAATAACTGACCCAGAAAAAAAACAGACAAGAATAAACTATTTGGGCGATGATAAAAAACAGGATATACACGAAAAAGACGGAAGCCATTTGGAAAACGCCCTAAAGTCTTATTTAATTGCGGCGAAAGAATTTCCAAACGATTTTGCAGTTGTGGAATGCTTGGAAAATGGAGAAATGCTGCCCGCTGAAATTATAAATAAAAAAATAATAAATATAATTGAAAATAAGAAAAAAATTATGCCAGCAGAAAGACGAATTTATGCGTTGCCGAATAATTTAATGCCCGAAGTAAAAGCGGTAACTTTTGCCAAGTGTTCAAGGTCGGCGGAACCTTTTGATAAAATTGCGCAGGAACTTACCGATGAAAAGTCAGCCGAATTCCATGAAAAGTGGGTGGTGGGTTTTGGACATTCGTCAATTGCCGAGCATGCAGTAATTTCTTTGGCAGTTGAAAATGTTTCAAACATTGCCACAAAAGTTATTGAAGATTCGAGGCTGGCTTCTTTTACAGAAAAATCTTCGCGCTACCAAATTTTCAACAAAGACAAATTGTATATGCCAGAAGGAATAATGAATTCTGATTTAAAAGATATATATTTGAATGCTGTAAATTTATTAATGGATGCTTATGAAGAAATGACAGCGCCTATGATGGATTTTGTAAAACAAAAATATCCAAAACCCGATGATCAAGATGAAAAGCTTTACAATATGGTTTCAAAAGCCAGAGCCTGCGATAATTTGAGATATTTATTGCCTTCTGCTGTTTTAACAAATCTGGGAATGACAATTAACACAAGAGAACTCGAACATTTAATTGCAAAATTATTATCGCATCCACTAAAAGAAATGCAGGATATTGGAAAAGAAATGAAAGAAAAAGCAATGGAAGCGGTTCCTACTTTATTAAAATTTGCAAACAAAAATAATTATATTGCTGAAACAAAAAAGCAGTTGTCAAATATTGCAAAATGGGAATTGGGTAGGGAAGCGGGAAATAACCAAGCAGTAACAATTGTGAATTATGATAAAGACGCAACAGATAAATTAATTGCAGGAATTTTATATCCGTATTCCGATTTGTCGTATGAAGAAATTGCGAGGAAAGTTAAGAATTTGCCAAACGATAAAAAAGAAAAAATAATTGATGAAACGTTGAGCCGCAGAGAAAAGTTTGACCAGCCTTTGCGCGAGCTTGAGCACATCTATTATACCTTTGATATTTTGCTTGATTACGGAGCATTTCGCGATGTTCAGCGCCACAGAATGTGCACGCAATCAAACCAGCCCGTAACTGTAGTGCATGGATACGATTTACCGCCCGAAATTCGCGAAGCGGGTTTTGAAGACAAATTTAGGGCAGTGGTGGAAAAAGCAGCCGATGCTTTTCAAAAAATTTATGAGAAATTTCCAGATGAAGCGCAATATGTTGTTCCAATGTGTTTTAGAAAACGAGTTTTAATCACCTGGAATTTGCGCGAATTGCATCACTTTATTTCCTTACGGTCTGGCAAGAAAGGCCATGCATCTTACCGCAGAATCGCGCAAGAGTGCTGGAAAAAATTAAATGAAATCCAGCCTTTGCTGGCAAAATATATCCGCTGCGATATGGATGAAATGTCTGTTTCATGGGCAGCCTCGTTGGAAAACAAAGATTTTTACTACAACCCCTACGCCGCCCGCGTAAAATCCTAGCAATTAAAAAACAGCTTGAAATAAGAGCTGTTTTTTAGTATATTAAATTAATAAATATATGGCGTATAAACCAACAATTGGGCTTGAAATTCATGCGGAGCTAAAAACGCAGAGCAAAATGTTTTGTAGTTGCAAAAATGACGCAGATGAAAAACGGCCAAATTTTAATATCTGCCCTGTTTGCACAGCTCAGCCGGGCGCGCTTCCGGCGGCAAACGAGGAAGCAGTAAAAATGGTTATAAAAACCGGGCTGGCTTTAAATTGTGAAATTGCAAAAAATTCAAAGTTTGACAGGAAAAATTATTTTTATCCGGATTTACCGAAAGGATATCAGATAAGCCAGTATGATCAACCCTTGTGTATGGGTGGATTTTTGGATATTAGCGGTAGAAAAATACGAATTACAAGAATACATTTAGAGGAGGACACCGGGAGTTTGGTGCACCCCGATGGCGCAGAATATTCTTTAGTTAATTTAAATAGGGCAGGGGTTCCTTTAATGGAATTGGTTACAGAGCCCGATATAGCTTCGGGAAAAGAGGCAAGGGAGTTTGCAGAAGAGCTTCAGGCGATTTTTAAATATTTGGAAATTTCTGATGCTGATATGGAAAAAGGCTTGATGCGAGTTGAGGTAAATATCAGTGTTAGCGATAGCCATAAATTGGGGACAAAAGTTGAAATTAAAAATTTGAACTCGTTTAAAGTTGTAGAAAAAGCAGTTGATTTTGAAATTAAGAGGCAGGCAGATTTATTAAGTGGTGGAGAAAAAATAGTACAGGAAACCCGCGGTTGGAACGATAAAAAAGAAATTACGTTTTCCCAAAGAGAAAAAGAAGAAGCTCACGATTACAGATATTTTCCCGAACCCGATTTGCTTGCGATGAATTTTACGAGCGATTATATCGAAAAAATAAAAACAGAAATTCCCGAATTACCGGAGCAAAAAAGGGCGAGATTTAAAAAAGAATACGGCATGGACGGAGATCCGGCGGAATTTTTTGTGGCAAATAAAGATTTGAGCGAATATTTTGAAGAAGTAGTTTCAGAATTTGAGGAATGGACACAAGAAGACGATAATCATAAAAAAGCAAGTAAATTAGCAGCCAACTACTTAATTTCTGACGTGCAGGGGTTATTAGCCGGCAAGGAATTTTCCGCCCAAAGCGGACCAGCTTCGGGCTGGAAAATTACTGCAGAAAATTTTGCTGAGTTTATTAAGATGATTTATAAAAATGAAATTTCCAGTAAGGTTGCAAAAATGGTTTTGCTTGAAATGTTTAATACGGGAGGCGACCCGTCAAGCATTGTTGAAGAAAATAATTGGGGCCAAATGTCTGACAACGGCGAGCTGGAAAAAATTATAAAAGAAATTATTTCAAAAAATCCAAAAGCAGTTGCAGATTACCATGCCGGCAAGCAAAACTCTTTGCAATTTTTGGCCGGTCAAGTAATGGCTGTAACTCGCGGCACCGCCAAGCCCGAAAGGGCGCAGGAGTTGCTAAAGAAATTGCTGGACTAAATTTTTCGTTTCTTTATAGCTTTTAATCCACTTTATTTTTTTGTCCGCGTTAAACCATGTTATCTGGCGTTTGGCATAATGCCAT
Source organism: Candidatus Staskawiczbacteria bacterium RIFOXYB1_FULL_37_44 (assembly GCA_001822065.1). GTDB lineage: Bacteria > Patescibacteriota > Minisyncoccia > Minisyncoccales > Staskawiczbacteraceae > XYD1-FULL-39-28. The sequence goes on from MHPJ01000015.1 coordinate 61,448, forward strand.
GTGTTTATTTTCATTTCTGCTGTTGCCTTTTCTAAAGTTTTTTTATTTTTTAAAAAATCAATAATTTCCCTGTATCCAATGGCGTCAAAAGCCTGCTGTTTTGAGCCATATTTATTTATCAAATTTTCAACTTCATTTACTAGCCCGTTTTTTATCATTTCATCAACGCGTAAATTTATTCTGTCTTTTAAATTTTCGTTCGGGACGCTTATTCCTATCTCTAAAATATCAAAGAGAGGCATGCCGGATTTCCGTTGTTGGGAAAATGGCTTTTTTGTGAGGAGCGTAATTTCCAAAGCTCTTATGACTCTTCTTGGATTTTTAGCATCTATAACATAAGCTGCTTCCGGATCAAGTTTTACTAATTTTTGGAAAATATATTCTAGCCCCTTTTCTTTAACCTCTTTTTCAATTTTCGCGCGCAAAAGGGGATTAGCCTTTATTTTTGGAATATCTAAATTTTCTACAATAGCCTTAACATAAAGCCCCGTTCCTCCGGTTAAAATGGGGAGTTTGCCTCTTTTTTGGATATCTCTAATTATTTTAACAGCATCTTTTTTATATTCAGCCACAGTGTACGCCCTGTTCGGATTTTTAATATCTAAAAGCCAGTGGGGAATTTCCCGTAAATCTAACGGCTTAGCCGTACCGATGTCCATTTCTCTATAAATTTGCCGCGAGTCAGCCGAAACAATCTCAGCATTATATTTTTTGGCAAGTTTTATTGAAAGCTCAGTTTTTCCCGAAGCAGTCGGTCCAACTATAACTATTAATTTATTCATTTTTTATTCACTAGATTTATCAAAATTTTTTCACGGCGCTTTTTTTCTGCCCAAGCTACATCATCTTTCATTTTTGCGGCTGCGGTTCCCTCGCGCGGGGAGTACTTGTTTATAAAAGCAACGCCATACCCTATTTCTTTTAATGTTTTTACTGTGTTGTTAAATTGTTTTTTTGTTTCGCCCGGAAAGCCCACAATTATGTCTGTAGAAAGTCTGATGTTTGGCAAAGCTTTTCTGATTTTTTTTACCAGATTTTTATATTGCAAAACCGTGTATGGCCGGTTCATTCTTTTTAAAACTTCGTCGTCGCCAGACTGGATCGGTAAATTTAAATCCGTTGAAAGCTTTTTACATTTTACCATTGTTTCGATTAATTCATCTGAAAAATCTTTTGGGTGGCTGGTGGTAAAATTCAAAACGAATTCGCCGGAAATATCATTTACCATTTTTAACAATTTTGGAAAATTTATGGCTTGTCCTGAGCCCGTCGAAGGGTCTTTGTAGGAATTAACATTCTGTCCAATCAGCCAGATTTTTTTGTAACCTTTTTTGATAAGATTTTTTATTTCCGTAATAACTTCTTTTGCCGGCCTTGAAATTTCTCTACCTCTTGTGTGCGGCACAACGCAATAGGAGCAAAAATTGTTGCACCCCGTCATTATCGGAACATTGGCCGAAAATTTATTTGAATATTTTGGAGTAACATCAAAATAATTGTTACTATTTCTTAGCTGTGCAAAATTTTCACGATCGTGAATTTTATGTATAGCTGGCTTTTTTAAGATTTTTGGCCAATTTGGCAAATCCTTTATATTGAAAACATAATCAAAAATTTTTGAAAATTTATTTTCGTCTTTTTTCAAAATACAGCCGGCTAAAATTGTGGTTATTTCCTTTTTATTTTTTTTTAGTTTTTCAACCAATCCATAAATGCGATCAATCGCCGGCTGTCTTACCGAACAGGCGTTTATTACAATCAAATCAGCTTCGCTAATTTCTTCGGCTGGCTTGTATCTCATACTCCCTAAAACAGCGGCGATTCTTTCAGAATCGCTTAAATTCATCTGGCAGCCATAAGTAACCACATAGTATTTCATTAGAATACTATAACATTGCAAAATGGTTTTTTCAAGCCCACCTATTGACAACGTCATTATAATATGCTATACTTAATTTAGTACATTGACCTTGATAAATAATAAAATTACGGGTTTTTGCCGTTCGGCAAAAACCCGTAATTTTTGAAAAAACTCCAACTTGCTTTACTATATTGTTTTTTCGGAAACACATTTTCCTTCTATGCATTTAACTGCGGGAGGGCATTTCGCTGTTCCGTCATCTTTTTGAATGCAGGGCGACATTATTTGCGGGCAGTCGCTGTCTGTTGTGCAAATCTTTTGGCCGTTTGCAGGAAATATTTTGCAACTGAAATTTATTGCGCATTCCTTTGAGTCTCTTTCAACTTTCACTATTCCTCCTTTGCAAAAATCAGCAACCGGTTTTGTAACAGCAGGGCAATTCTTTTCACCATTTTTTTCTGTTGCTTTTTCTATTAATTTATCATTTACTTTTTCTCTTACGTTCTCTTTTATGCCCTCTAATTTTTCTTTTACATTATCTGGCATTTTGTTTTTAATCCTTTCTAAAACTTCAGGATTGTTAGAATCTCCATTTTGCAGGGCATTTTTAATTTTTTCCGCAACTTTTTCTTTATTGTCTTCCAGTTTTGTCATCACTTCTTTAAATCTTTCCAGGTGTTTTTCTCTGGCGTCTTTGATTTTTTGCAAAACATCTTTTGGAACTTGGCCTTCCAATTTTTGCAGGATTTTTTCGTGCAGGACCTGCTGATTGGTGAATTTTTCCAAAAACTTATTTACGTTTTCATCTTTTGACGCTTTCTCTTTTATTGTGTCTGCCCGTTCTTTTATTTTGGCCATTGTCTGCTCGTATTTTTCAGTTGCTTTTTTCAGTATATCCGGGCTTGCTTTTCCTTCTTCAACTAATTTTTTTAATTCCAGCAGCCGTTCGTTTGAAAATTTTTGTTCAAGTTCGGTTTTTTTAAGCTGGCCGAACGCAAAAAAAGACTGCACTCCGCGACTCCATTCTTTCAAAAAATAAAACGGGTTGTTGGGAAGCAGGTTTTGGTCTGAAGTTCCCAGATCGCTTGCCGATATTTGTGTTTCTGTCGCCTGGCTGTCTGGCGTTTCTTCTGCAACGGCATTCGCGCCAAATGATGCCATAAGACAAACAATAACCGCTATTAAAATAATTTTTTTCATATTTTTATATTATTAATTTTATTATTGCCGACCTTTAGCGCATTTCTTCTTTGCGTTCTTTAATAAAGTAGCGCCATTTTTCTATAAACTCAACAAAGGCAGAAAAAGGCATATCAATTAATGCGTTAAAAAATGCGGCAAGAGCGTTGTATCTTTTCCATTTATTAGAGATCCATTGTCCAAGGCCGTGCATTGGCAGAAAAAAGACATCGGAAACAAAACTGAAAAATCCCTCTTTTTCATCTTCCATTGTGAGCTCTTGCGCCCGTTTTGAGACCGCCGTTCCAGCGAACAAAATTAAAGCGATAAAGATAATGTCTATTAGAATCGAGGTGATGGGAAAGCCCAACCCTTTTAAAATTAAAAAAATCGTTCCAAAAGTTATAAAGGCCGAAAAGACGTAAATCAGCGACAAAATGGTTTTCATTGTTGCGCCTCTTTTTTTTCTCATTTTTATTTCATATGTATCGCCGGTTTCTTTTTTGTAGGCAATTTTCATTGTTTCAATAATAACAATGTTTATATTTTTTCTTGAAGGCCGTTTGATTAACGAGACCATTACAAACATTAAAGCTGTCGGTATTAGCACATCGGCAGAAAGCGCCAGCGCGTTTAGCTTGCTTCCAATTACTTCTTCAATTATCGCTTCCAAGAGAACCAAAGATAAAACCTTGGTTGCAAAAATTGAAATTGTAGAATAAACAGCTGCTCTGGAAATTCTAGCCTTTAATGTGGACATGCGCTTTGAGTAAGCTTCTTTTATATAGTTCTCCAAAACAGACGGTTCTGAAATTTGTTTTCCGGTTTCAGCGCCATTACTTGCCGACAATATGTCTCCCATTAATAAATAGGGCGTGTCGTACTTTTCGCATATATTATAAAATTTATTGGCAACAGGATTTGCCAAATCCTCTTCGGTTTTTTGCCATATTTTAAATATCTTTTGGGAAATTTCCAGAATTAATTGCTGGCCTCCCTTGTCCCATTCGGGGTATCTATATTTTATTAAGTGATAGCTTATTATTGATTTGTCCAGCTTAAAAAGCGCCTGGCATACAGCAATATATATTTGAACATATGTAAAATCTTTTTTTAAAAGCCCCGACTCGTAAATTTTATCGGAAACTCGGATTTTTTCTTTCATTGCTGAAAACATATAATCTATTAGGGCCATTTCTCTGACAGCCGGCGCTAAAGTTTCTTCTATTTCGCAGGCGCATACTTCTATTAACCAATTGTAAAATTGCAGCCCGGCCTTGCCCTGCTTGTTTTCGGGATTATTTTTTAATATAAAAATATACTTGTTTATTATATTTTGGACGCTGTTTATTTTAAATTCTTCAATTTTATCATTGGGAAAGTGCCCGCCGCGAATTAATTCCAAAACCAAAGATTCCGCAACGCCATCGGCAGAAGAATAATTGTTCATTTCTAAGTCAAAAAATCTTCTTTTTAACTTTCTTATAATTGCGGCTCTCCGCATTAAATGCTCTTCTTTCCAGTCAACAATTGTCCTTATCTGCTCGTAAAAAGCCGCTACACGCAAAGCAACCTCGTCAACGTGTATTGTTGGGGAATCCGGATTTTGAGCATCGCGTTTTTTTGCTAAAGCGTACTGTGATATGAGTTTTTTTGTGGCTTCGGATAGTTCCATATGCGGGTGTCATTGCGAGCGAAGTTCGCCCTTTGGGGCGACGAGTGTGGCAATCCATGAGTTCGTGAATATACTATAGGTTGCCGCGTCGCCTGCTGGCTCCTCGCAATGACAAGATATTTATTTTTTAGATTTTATTTCTTCGCTAATTTTTTCTACGAATTTTTCCATTTGCATCTGTCCCACGTCACCCTTTCCACGTTCACGAACGGAGATATGCTGCCCTTGGGCTTCTTTGTCGCCCAAAATTAACAAATATGGAATTTTTTGCATTTCAGCTTCGCGGATTTTTTTGCCCAAAGTTTCGTTTTCATTTTTTATTTCAACTCTGATATTTATATTTTTTAATTCTTCAGCAACTTTTTTTGCATACTCAAAATGCTTTTCCGAAATTGGAATTACCGCAACCTGAATAGGGGACAGCCACACCGGAAACGCCCCAGCATAGTGTTCAATTAAAAATCCAATTGTTCTCTCATGAGTTCCGAGAGGTGCTCGATGAATGCAAATCGGCGTTTTTTGCTGGCCACTTTTATCGATGTAGGTTAGGCCGAATCTTTCGGGCACTGCAAAATCTACCTGGTTTGTCGCCAGAGTAAACTCTCTGCCAATGGCAGACCAAACTTCCACGTCAATTTTTGGGCCATAGAAAGCAGCTTCGTTTGCCACTTCCTTGAACGGAATTTTTTCTTTAATTAAAATATTTCGCACCATTGCTTCGGTTTTTTTCCACAACCCTTCATTGTCAATATATTTTTTTCCAAGTCCTTCTTTTGAGTGAGTGCTTAAGCGCATTACATATTTTTCAATTCCAAAAATTTTGAAATACTCTAAGTATAATTTTACAACAGCCAAAAATTCTTCGGCGAATTGTTCTTCTGTGCAATATATATGAGCATCATTCATTTGCATTGACCGCACACGCATCAAGCCAAACAATTCTCCAGACTTTTCGTAGCGATAGCACATTCCGTATTCCGCCAGTCGTAACGGCAAATCTTTATAACTTTTTTGTTCGGTTAAAAAAATCTGGTGATGATGAGGGCAGTTCATCGCCTTTAAATAATATTTTACTTTTTTTCCTTCTTCCTCCAAAATCATTGGTGGAAACATTGTGTCCGCGTAATACGGTAAATGTCCTGAAGTTTTGTACATTATTTCTTTTGCAACGTGCGGAGTTTTTACCTGTAGATATCCGCCTTTGTCTTCCATTTCTCTGGCAAGTTTCTCTAATTCTTGGATAATTATTGTTCCATTAGCCAGCCACAAGGGTAATCCAGGGCCGACCATTTCTGAAAAAGTAAAAAGTTTTAAATCTTTTCCAAGTTTTCGGTGGTCGCGTTTTTCGGCTTCTTCCTGCATTTTTACATAATCTTGCAGTTCTTTTTCTGTTTCAAAAGCCAGGCCATAAATTCTTGTCAGCATTTTATTTTTTTCATTTCCTTTCCAATAAGCTCCCGCAATTTTTGTGAGCTTAAACCCAACATTTTCTTTTGCCTGCCCTGAACGAAGCTGAAGGGTGTTTTTAATGTGCGGGCCTTTGCATAAATCAACAAATTCTCCATTCTGAAAAATGGAAACAGTTTGGCCAGGCAAGTCTTTTATAAGTTCTAGCTTATATGGCTGAATGGCAAATAATTTTTTTGCTCTTATTTTTGAAATTTCTTGCTTTTTAAATTTTTGCTTTTGCAGAATCAGTTCTTTCATTCTTGCCTCAATTTTTTCTAAATCTTTTTCTTCCAGTGGTTTTGACATTTGAAAATCGTAGTAGAATCCATTTTCAATTGCCGGCCCCATTCCCAGCTTTGTTTTCGGCCAAATTTCCAAAACGGCCTGCGCCATTATGTGGGCAAGCGAATGCCGTATTTTTTCAATATTTTCCATTGTTTTATATTATTCGTCATTGCGAGGAGTGAAACGACGAAGCAATCTAAACATGTTTATGAGATAGCTTCGCTTCGCTCACAATGACGCGTAAGTTTGATTGTCTAATCTTACCACCTTTGGGTTAAGCGTAAAAGTATTGACATGGTGTCTAAAATATGATATGATAATATTGTTAGCACACAATAGGTTTTGTTCTTAGCGGAGCTTGTCGCAAAGCAAGGAAAAACCAAAACAATGAGGACACTCTCATGCAAGATGGAACTTCGGATTCGCTTACCAGCATGTCGTTTGACAAGTTGTCTTTCAGGTATGTTTTTTTCTCGCTGATAGTAGCTTGCGCTCTTGTGCCAGTGATTGCGACTGGCGTTGCGTTGTATCTTTGGGGAGACCAGCAGACGCCGGCGGAAAAAGAAGAAGTGGAAAAGACAGCAAATGTCTATGCTTTCACTGAAGCGATCCGATATGCGAAGGATCCGAGAACTGGTCTTTGCTTCGCATATGTGACAAGCGGTTTCTCAACTTCAATGGTGCTGGTCCCCGAGGAAAAGATTCCTTGTGAGCTTCTTGGAGTCGCAAAACCGAGAGTGGATTAGGTTACAAATGGTCTGAGCAGGCCGACTGCTTACCGCATCAGAGAATGCGGTTTTCTTTTACTAAATTTTTTCAAAAATGAAATTACAGCTTACCGTTCAATTTTTGACGATCGTCAAAAAGTTGGCGGAAGAAGATAAAAAGAGATATAATTAAACAAATGATTATAAGCACGGATGGTTATAAATACTGAAATAATAAATAAAAAAATGAAATCAAAGCCACCCTTAAAAGAAAAAATTTTGTTATCGCTTCTTGCCGGTATTGCATTTGGGTGCGCGGTTACTCCAAGCCAACAGAGCAGAGTTTTACGGTATTTCGCGAAAATATGGGAAAGCTCCGCTAAACAAATTTCAAAGGAGGTCAGAAATTTAAAACGATCAGATTTGATTAAAAAAATAGTTAAAACAAAAAGTGGCGAGTATAAAATTGAACTTACTGAAAAAGGGAAGTTAAAGGCAATTGAATATAATTTTTTGAGGAAATTAAAAATCAAAGATAAAAAATGGGACGGAAAATGGAGAATGTTGATTTTTGATGTGCCCGAGCGCCTGCGCAGCGGAAGAAACGCATTGAGATGGAAAATTAAAAAACTGGGATTTCACGAACTCCAAAAAAGCGTTTTTGTAATTCCTTTTGAATGTAAAAAAGAGATAGATTTAGTTGCAAATTATTTTGATTTAAAACTATATATCTATTATGGAATTTTGGAAATAGCGGGGGAGGAGATAAATAAAAAACTTAAAAAGCATTTCGGTCTTGCGGCATAAAATTGGCGATCGTCAAAAATTTGTCATACGTGAAATAACCAAGCGCGCATACACATACTTGACAAGGTTAATTATAATATGCTAAATTTAATTTAGCGCAAATGGGTTTTTCCTCACTTTTTTTGGAGGCGATCATGGCTGTCCAGCAAGACAGAGAAATAGATCGTTTGGAAGTTGTTAGCAACAACAAGGACGTGTTTGAACAAGAGTTAGATATCTTGGAAGACCAAGGATGGAAGATCAAAACAACGTGGACTGAAGGGAGTGATTTTTTTGCCTTTCTTGTCAAACCTAAAAAACGGATTATAGGGGAGATGTAGTATGGCTTCAGCGCCGCCATGGCGCCAACGCAGAAATGCTTTGGCGCCAACGCAGAAATGCTTTGGCGCCTTTTTTGTTTAAGCTTCGCGAGGCGTTAAAATTTCTTGGGCGTCGTCGGCGACAATTTTTATTTCGCCGTTGCGGTCGTCAACTCGGCCTGCAACGAATACTATTTTATTCTCTTGCAGCGCGGCGGGGTTGCGCTCTAACAAATTCGGGAAAATTACAACCTCCATTTTTCCGGTTAGATCTTCCACTTTTATAAACAGCATTGGCTGGCCTTTTTTGGTAATAATTTTTTTAACAGAGGAAACCATTCCGCCGATTATGAGTTTTTTATCCACAAATGACGCGTCAATTTTTGAGATTGGAACGGTTTTGTTTTCCAAAAGTTTTTTAAAACTATATAAAGGATGCGAACTTACATACAACCCAAGCAATTCTTTTTCCCAACTAAGTTTTTCAAAATTGGTTGCGGGCGTTGCCTGGTCTAATTTTATTTCACTGCTGATTTTTACATTAGAGCTGGCAAAAAGCCCAATTTGTTTTGAGTTGCCGTTTTTGTTATTTTCACGGGCAATTTCAAGCATTTTTTCCAAATTTCCCAAAAGCTGGTTCCGCTCGGCAAACTCATCAAAGGCGCCGGCTTTTATTAAAGCCTCCATTGATTTTTTGTTTAAATCTTTCGATTTTACTCTATGTATAAAATCGCTGATGGTTGCAAATTTGCCATTGATTTTTCTTTCCTCGACAATTGCATCAATTATGTTTACGCCCACATTTTTAATTGCCAGAAGCCCGAATCGTATTTGTCCGCCAGCTGACGGATTTCTCTCAACAACTGTGAAGTTTTTTAAGGATTCATTTATATTCGGAGCCAAAACTTCCACTTCCATTTTTTTACATTCGTCGATTAAAAATGAAATGCGTTCAACGTCGGCTTTTTCTGAAGTTAAAACCGATGCCATAAATTCAACAGGGTAGTGAGCTTTTAAATATGCAGTCTGGTAGGCAATTGTGGCGTAAGCTGCAGAGTGCGATTTATTAAATCCATAGGCGGCAAAAGGCAAAATCCACTGCCAAAGTTCTTTTGCAACTTGTTTTGAAGCGCCGTTTTCTATGGCTCCATTTGTAAATTTATCTTTTTGCGCGTCTAAAAGATCTTTAATTTTTTTACCGATAGCTTTTCTTAAAACATCTGCCTGGCCCAAAGTAAATCCGCAAACTTCTTGCGCAATTTTCATAAGCTGTTCTTGGTAAATGCAAATGCCCTGCGTGTCTTTTAAAATTGGTTCAAGTTTTGGATGTAAATATTCAATTGTTTGGTTGCCGTGTTTCCTGGCAATATAATCTGGTATAAATTGCATCGGGCCTGGCCTGTATAACGCAACCATTGCGGTAATATCTTCAAAAGTTGACGGTTTCAGCTCTTTTAAATATCTTTTCATCCCGTCGCTTTCCAGCTGGAAAACAGAAGTTGTAAGGGCTTCCTGTAAAAGCTTGAAAGTTGGTTTGTCGTCGTACGGAATTTTATCTAGATCTATTTTTAAATTATCATGCAAAACATAAATGCGCGCCAATGTGTCTTCTATTATAGTAAGGTTTTTTAAGCCCAAAAAATCCATTTTCAAAAGCCCCAAATCTTCAATGCTATGGCCTTCAAATTGGGTAATAACGCCTGTGTCGGATTTTGTGGGCATTTGCAAAGGTACAGAATCTGTTAAGGGATCTGCAGAAATCACAACGCCGCACGCGTGCGTTGAAGCGTGGCGGGCAACGCCTTCAAGTTTTTTCCCCAAATCAATCAGGCGCTTTGCCATTTGATCGGATTCATACAAATTTTTAAACTCGTCAACTTTTTCTAAAGTTTCTGATAAATCCATTCCAAGCGGAATCATTTTTGCCATTTGATCGCAGTAAGAATACGTGTATTGCAAAGCTCTGCCAACGTCCCGGATAACAGCGCGCGCCGCCATTGTTCCAAAAGTGATAATTTGGGCAACGTGATCTTGCCCGTATTTTTCGGCCACATATTTTATAACTTCGTCCCTTCTTCTGTCTGCAAAATCCATATCAATATCTGGCATAGAAACCCTTTCAGGATTTAAAAATCTTTCAAAAAGCAAATTGTGTTTTAACGGATCAACATTTGTAATTCCGGATAGATAAGCAACAATGGATCCGCCCGCAGATCCGCGCCCCGGACCCACAACAATACGGTTTTGTTTTGCCCAATTTACAAAATCCTGCACAATTAAAAAGTATCCGGCAAATCCGGTTTTGGCAATTACCGAAAGTTCGTATTTTAAACGGTCTGTAACCCTTCGTCGCAAAAGCTCCTCAGGGTCTTCGACCTTCGGATATCTTTTTTCTATGCCCGCAAAACAGAGTTCTTCCAGGTATTCCATATCGGTTTTCCCCGCGGGTAAAGGAAATGTCGGCAATTTTGTTTTCCCCAGATCTATTGTTAAATTGCACTGTTCAACAATTTTTTGCGTGTTTTCAATCGCTTCTGGGACATTTTCAAAATAACCGGCCATTTCCTCAGGAGGAATCATTGAAAAATCATCTTGGGTCATAGACAGCCTTTCCTGGTCGTTTATGTCGGCCCCTGTGTTTATTAACATCAAAATATCTTGGGCCTCGGCGTCTTCTTTTCTTAAATAATGAATGTCATTTGTGGCAACTAATGGAATGCCGGTTTTTTGGGAAAGCGCAATCATTTTTTTATTTGCGGTTGCTTGCTCGGGAATATTTAAGTGATGCTGTAACTCCAGATAAAAATTTCCTTTGCCAAAAAACTTTTCATATCTTAGCGCGGTTTCCTCGGCTTCCTGATTTTTGTTTGAAATTAGCAAGCGGGGAATTTTTCCTTGCACACACGCAGACAGGCAAATTAAGCCTTGGCTGTATTTTTCCAAAATTTCTTCATCAATTCTGGGTTTATAATAAAATCCTTCAAGGTGGGCAATTGAAACAAGTTTTACTAAATTTTTGTAACCCTGCTCATTTTTTGCCAGTAAAATTAAATGGTTTCTTTTCGCATCAACATTTGGCCTTTTGTCGGTTAGTTTTTCAAAAGCGGTATAAACTTCGCATCCGATAATTGGTTTTATCCCTTTGGCTTTTGCTTTTTTATAAAATTCAACTGCGCCATACATAACGCCGTGGTCTGTTAAGGCAACCGAGTCCATTCCTAATTCTTTTACATAATCCAAAAGCTCGTCAATTTTTGGCAAACCGTCTAAAAGGGAATAGTGGCTATGAACGTGCAGGTGAGTAAATTTTATCATATATTTTATCATTTATTCTACTTTTTTATTATTCCCAAATCAAGAATTGACACTAGTACGAGGATATGCTATATTGTAAATAGCACAATTTAAAAAAGTATGCTGGAAAATAAGCGTGTAAGCTGAGAAATTTACCCCCTCTCGGCATATTTTCCGGTGTGCTTGTATCGGGAGCAGTGGAGCGATAAGAATGGCGGGTCCGCCAATTCCCTCTATGGTATGAAATTGCTGCTTTAGAGGTAAATTTTCTTTGAATTACGAAATACCCGAAATCCCGTAGAAGTGATAGAATGAAGTCGGGTGGCGATTCCTTAATCAGGCGCCACCAAATCAATGAAGACT